>NZ_JBNHER010000122.1:0-3070 GCF_050015975.1 Dapis purpurea BLCC-M126
TCTATTGCGATATACGCAATAGAAGTTTCTCGGCAAATTAATCTCTGCATTTCTGGCAAAACTCACTATATTCACGAATGGGGAAAGATTGACAAACTGGAAAGTCTCTTCTCTACCCTATTTCCGTTTATTTATTAAGTTTCAAGAATTAAAATTCAAGTTGACAATTACCAAAAATATTTGATATTAAAAACAAATAGGCGATCGCTACAAATAGACAAAGTCTAATTGAAAAATATTTTCCAGAAAATTTACTAACTCCTTCCTTACCTTATATAAGTTACTAATTTCTTCCTTATTACTTCTTCCTTATTTGAGGCGATAGCTAAAAAATAGAAGGTCTTATTAACAAAACAGACACTCAATGAAAAATATTTTCCAGAAAATTTATAAACCTCTTCCTTCTTCCCTCTTACTTCTTCCTTCTTCCTTCTTTATTAATTCCTGTTGTAAACGATAAATTATTGTATCCGGTTCTACCTGACTTAAAATATCCTGAATAACTATATCTTGCCCCAAAGATCCCCAAGTACAACCCCTTTCCAAATAAACTTTAGTAGCACTACCAATAGCATAAGTTCCATAAGCAGCAATAGAAGCTTGAGTAATAGCAACTCCAGCATAAGAAACAATATCAACCTTTCCTAAACCTAATAATAAACTACTTCCCAAATCACCCAACAATATACCACCAGCACTAAAAATAATTATTTTCCAAAGTTTACCTGCTTCATAGCTAGTCATAGGCAAATTATAAAGACGAGACAAAGAGCGAATTAATGATAAATCTATTACAGTCGTTCCCACTACATCAATAATAGAAATAGGATTAATAGCAACAGCTAACGCTTTATACTTAGCAAAATTCCAAATTAAATCATCAGCTTCATTTTGTTTAACCTTAACAGTTTTATGAGCAATATTTACCTCAGCTTCTCTAGCTCGAACTAACGCATTTAAAGCTAAAAGCGATCTCCCTTCCCGCTCTAAAATAGTAATTATTTTTTGTTTTAACTCATCTATTTGAGGAGGCAAAGTTTCCCACTCGTGAGTTACATTACCATCAGACCATTCAATTCTTACAGGTATAGGAGTTGGTTCCGCAGCCACCATTACTACTTCTGAAGGAGAGTAAGTATCCTCTAATTCTCCTAACTGATGAACAGCCAGATTTTGTAAATTTTGATAAATTTCTTCTCGTTCCGTTTCTGAATATAAATCAATTTTATTAAATACTAAAATTAACGGTTTTTTAGCCTTCCGTAACTCAGACAAAGCATCATATTCAGTCCGAGTAATATCCCCAGAAACAACAAATAAAATTAAATCAGCTTGACGAGCAACTTCCTTTGCCATTTCTCCACGAACTTGACCCGCAACTTCATCTAATCCCGGAGTATCTATTAAGTCTACTTTTACTACTTCTTGTTGATTGGAATTAACAAAAATATTGGGAGTCCATCTAATAGAACGTGGCCATTGAGTCACACCATTAAGAGGACCTGTTTCTAATATTTTTTCACCTAATAAAGCATTTAAAACTGCTGATTTACCACGACTTACCAGACCAAAAACAGCTATTTGAATCACTTCTTGGTCGAGCTTATCAATATTTGATTTTAATAAATCTAATTGAGTTTTGATAGTAGATGGTAATTCAGAGTCGATTGTTTTTTGTGAGACATCTTGCCAGACAGAATATCTATTTAAAGCTTTTCGTAAACTTGCTCTAGCTCGCTTCCAGTGAAGTTGACCTTGTTTACGATAACTTTCTGTTGATTGAGAATTTTCTGTAATTATTTCTGGGTAGATATTTGAGTTATTCAAGATTAGACTTGCCTTAGATAATTTAGTAGGAAATTAAAGTGTCATTATAGCAATTAGGACTGACCTATCAGCTTTTTATTTATATATTAAACTTCGGTATCAGAAATGATTGAGATTAACTTAAAAATATCAAGTTTATCTTAATTTTACTAGCTATATAAGTTGATAATTTACTTAATAAATTATCATATTTTGATACTGAAGCATTCCAGTAATTTTTACGGAAATAAGGTCATCTAATTTGGTATAAATTCTACTTGTTTCAAGTAAAATTAATCTAGATAGAGATTTAACTTTCCTTTTTGCTCCACCTATCGTTATCAAAATATTATAGTAATCGGGAGTTATTTATGATAATTTTATTTTTTCCTATTCCCACTAATCACTGTCTCCTCAAAGTCTACAATATCTCACAACTTAAATAGGACTGCTATAGCAATCGGTACTAATGATCTAATGTTCTCAAATCAATTGGCATAATTTATGAAAGACTTCTCATTGAGTTTAGGGAAAAGGTTGATAATTAGTATAAGTTTACTTTTTCAGATCAACATGAGTGAAAATTCCAATAATTTAGAGTTGATAATAGTGATAGATGGTCAATCTATTAGGGATCTAGAATTTCTATCAAATTGGAAAAATTTGGTAATAATTGAGATTAAGAACATTCTCGAAAAAAATAATTATCAAATCACTCAGAGTAAAAGAAAAAAATATTTTTCTTAGACAGAGTGTTTAGAAATGGACATTGAGCAAGAATATTTTGATAATTTGGTAAGTTTCATAAATTGGGAAGAATTGGTAAGAGGTAAAATTAAATAAATTATCAAAGAAAATTATGCTCAAATAGATGAATATAGCTCTTATGACTTTAGACTGAGTTTGTTGCAAGTAGCAATAAATTAAGAAGACTATGAAAATTTGGCACGCTTAAAACATTGGGAACAATATAGGTTTACTATTAAGTCATATTGTTATTTATCAGTAGGTTGTTAGATACTCCCTACAAATTCTAAATTGACTAGTTATCTAGCACAGGTATCTATTTCCTATTGCCATATTATTTTGCCGGAGTAAGACAACTTCTAAATTTTTATCCTGTGGCAAAACATGACTTATTAGTGAAGAAGCAAAAGACTTGAGAAAATAATTTTCTTGGGTTTACCTAAACTAAATACCCTTTGCAGAATTTTTCCGAATTTCTCAAGTTTCACAAAATTTAGTATCTGTGGAAGTAGGGAAA
>NZ_JBNHER010000122.1:3170-31767 GCF_050015975.1 Dapis purpurea BLCC-M126
TCTGAAAAATTATCAATCTACTAATTTAGTCAGCAGAGACATTTACTATTTATTGGAGCATTTTTCCGAATTTCTCAAGTTTCACAAAATTTAGTATCTGTGGAAGTAGGGAAATATTTTGCTCAGTTAATATCTATTAGTCTTAACCTGATCATAGTCGCCTCTGAAAAATTATCAATCTACTAATTTAGTCAGCAGAGACATTTACTATTTATTGTCATATTATTCTGTCTGAATTGAAACAACTTCTAATTTTTTATCCTGTGGCAAAACATGACTCATTACCTGAGAGACAAAAGACTTCAAGAAATTATTTTCTTGAGTTTTGCTAAATACACTTTGCAGAATTTTTCCTAATTTTTCAATATTCACAGAATTAGTATCTGTTTGAGTAGCAAAATATTCCACTAAACTCATACCTGCTACTCTGGTAAGATAAGCAGCACTAACAGCTTGAATTGCACCACCAGCTACAAAAGTTACACTGTTACTTTTAAGGATAATTGTTAATGTTTTGGTAGATAGTTCTACTAATCCTAGTTTTAACATTAACTCTGCCATAGTTCCCGCTACTTGCTTCCCTTTTTCGAGAGAAATTTTTTGTTCGTATATAGCACTCAAGTCTACTATTAATTGAGCATTTATAGCTGCCGTTGCTAATAGATCTAAAGCTGGAACTGGATTAGCAAATGCAGCAGCAGCAGCTATCCATTGATATTGTTCTATTACAGGAATTGCTCGTTCTTTTCTAATTTGATTGAGAATATTTTTAGCTTCTAATCTAACTATTTCTGCTTTTCTTCTAGTAGTCGCCCAGACTAATTTTTCCTTTTCTTGCTCTAATACTTGATTCAGCTTTTCTGCTAATCCAGATATTTCTGGCAATGATTGTTCTATATATTCTTGAATAGTGCCATCCTGCTGATATTTTCGCACTTTAATAGAATTAGGTCTGGCAGAAGTTCCGACTAAATTTTCTTCTGAGTTAATGGTAGATAATGTCTCTTTGATTTTTTGGAGAATTTGCGGTTTTTGGTCTGGCAAATATAGGTCTTGTTTATTCCAAACTAAAATAAAACGTTGACCGAAAGTTGTTAGTTTTGATAAAGCTTGAAATTCTGAATCTATTAAGTCACCTGTAGTTAAAAATAATATCAAATCGTAAGGTGATAGAGGATTAACTTGAGCATCCTCATTTTTTGTTATCCATTCTGACTGCCAAGTTATATCAGTAACTTCTATTTTTTGGGAATTTTTAGATATCCAATGAGACTTTAATATTTCAGTCAAAGCAGTTTTTCCAACACCTTGATTACCTGTAATTACTATACTTAATTCTTCTCTTTGTAATTCCTGAGTAAGATTTACTACTTTTTGGCGTAGTTGAGTAATATCATTACCTATTTTTTCAGACTTATTAATATCTTCTACTTCCAAAGCAAGCTTATCTATAGTAGTAGTTAAGGTCGCGATCGCTTCTTCGGCAGCTTCTTTTGTTGGTGATGGGATTATAATTGGTTTCTGAGTCGTTAGAGATTTTGGTCTTTTTAATAACCAAACTCCCAGGCTTGCTGCCATAATTCCTAACATGGCAGTTCCACCAAATTCTGCCACGGAATGTTGGACACTATCTAGTAACCATAACAGTAGAGATAATCCTATGCCCCCTACTAAGATCGGTCTTTGCAATTTTACAGCCATTTTGATTATCCTCGAAACTCCCTTTATTATTGATTTTATCTTAACCCTGTCATAATATTGCCTCCGTCAAAAGTACCAGAGTAGTGGTTTGTCAATTTTCAAATGATAGATTAATACTAGTACCGCTACGCGGAAGTCAGAATTCAGAATTCAGAATTCAGAAGTTTTGATTGGTAAGGCTTTGAGTATTTTGTTACTGGTCACTTATTTCCGTCATCCTGCACTAGATTAATACTAAGCAAGGAAGATAAGGGAGGAAAGTAGACAAAGGAGAAAATTTTAGGAAGTAGGAAAATGGGAAAAGCTCTTGGCACATCTTGCAAAACTAAGGTCTCAAAACTTAATGTAGCAGTATTTGTCGTATTTTTTTTACTGGTATAGTGCTACGCGCTAGGGAATAGGGAATAGTAAACTGTCAAAACGTTTCCAGATTTAAAAATGTCCTAACCTTAATGCGTAGTGCTATACGATATTATTTTCAGTTAAATACTTATCTGACTTTGTTAACCTTCCTTAAACCCCCTAGTCTGACAAAGTTGACTTAACACGGGAAGCAGTTTTTTCTGGTTTACCTGAAAGAGGGAAAACTAACACACTATTAATATTAGAATTATTAACTAATTCCTGAAGGCGATGTAATTGTTGATCTGTAATACCAACACCGTCATATTTTTTCGCATAATTTAATTCTTCCTGAAAATTATCTTCATTATAAGCTTGAATAAAAACTCGATCTACTGACCATTTTTCCCAGTCCGCCGCAAAATATTTTTTAGCCCAATAAGGGTTGTGATGAGAGATATCAAAACTAACTGAATTGTTAGCTTCTTTCATTTCTTTAATCATTCGCTCGGTAAAATTTGTTAAGTTAACCGTTCGGTCTACTTTTCCTGGTAATTCTGCATGATATCCCAGATAATCATCCCATTGAACTGCATCTATATTTGGATATTTTTTGACAAATTCAACTAAAATGTTGGTGAAAAAATTAGCTACTTCTTCCACTTCTACATCTAAGACATAATGCTCAATTCCATCGTAGGTTTTATCTACCCCAGGAACTATCCATTTTTTCCTAATCGCTAAGTCAAATATCGGACTATTTTCATCGATTTTAATGCCTTTCTCGAAGTAAGCATGAACTTCCATCCCTTGTTTATGTGCTTCATCAATTAACCAAACTAACCATTGTTCATTAAATTCATTCGGACAACTTTTTGCTCCTAGTATTTTTTCCATTACTTCAGTTTTGTACATAGTGCAGCCATTTCCCCACACCCCATGAATTATGGTATTAAATCCTTGTTTTTTGTAATAACCAACTCTTTCACGAATTGTTTTTTCATTGGCATTATTAGTTACATAATAACGACTTAAATATATGCCTCTAATTTGTTTTTTCTCCCAAGGGGTTAAAGTTTTTTCATTGAGGGAATTATTCTTAGGTTGAATTGGATTAACAGTTGTTTTTGGAGAAGGAGTTGGTAATGGTGTTTTTATTTTAGAAGAGTTTTGCTGATTTTTCTTTACTTCTGCTGAAGATGGTTGACTTGGAGTTGATTCTTCATCCTTTTCTTCTAAATAAGTAGTTGGTAATGGTGTTTCTATTTTAGAAGAGTTTAGTTGATTTTTAGTTACTTCTGCTGGAGATGATTTTGTTGAATTTAATTCAGTTGATTTTTCTTCAGAGTCTAACAAAGGAATAGATAGGTTGGGAAATTTTTCATGGAACCAAGAGACCACAGAATTCTTAGATATAACTTGAGATAAATCAATATTCTTTCTCTCGATAAACCACCAATAACTTCCTCCTAAAATCATCGTGAAAATTAGCAGTTCTACAAGACAACCTGCATCAAAAAGGCGAGAGGAGTCAGAATCTTTTTTTGACATAATAAAATATTGATGAATTTGGATTATATTTTTTCTATTGAGTTAATCTCAATCTAATTTAACCCTGTAAGATAACTACTAAAAGGTTAAATCATTTTTCTTATTAAATAAATACAATCTCTAACTGGGAAATTTCTGATTTTTTCTCAAGTCATACTGAATCTAATAACTCTAGAAACTTTATACAAAATAAGTTCCAATATTTCTTGGTAATTCTATTGTTGCTAGAGTAGCTTGAGCAGAATCTAAAGATGCCTTAATATACTTACCAGATTGATTTTCCAGAGCTGCCGTATTCAGGGTAGCAGTCTTAGGAAAACTAAATTTTATGTAATGCCAATTTGAAAAAATAATGTTACGAATAGTAAGGCTAATAAAAATATTTTACAGGAGATTTACCTTTGAAAAAAAATATTATTTCCCAGTTAAAAAATGATATAGAAGCTATTCCCATACGATTCCTGACTCCTGACTCCTAAAAAGTTCCCTAGCTATTTGTAGTAAACATTTATCAAATTGGTATAACCTATTGCACCTTCATTTTGATGAATTAGAGCCGTCACACCATCACATTTTGCCCCACCAATTCCTGTTGGCCATTGCACCTTTTTACCTTCCCCTACTTTTTGTTTCCATAAGGTACTATCTATAGAGTTTAAAAACTATAACGTTATAGTTTTTAACTATATATATATGTTTTCTGCGTATATAGTGATTCTTTGTAATTTCAGCTCAAATTTCTGAAATTTTCTACCTTATGAAGTGACAAACAAATTTATCTACTACTATCTTAGTGAGAGTCTTTGATTTTATAAAATAGTCGCTCAAATATACTGCTGCAATTTCTTCAATAGAAATTTTACGACATACTTTTCTCCTATACTTAATTAGGTTCAATTTTCTAGAAAAATCAATACCAATATCATGTCCAGATAATTAGATATAATAAAACTTTCTTCTCCTGAATACCTGATTTTTATATCTCCTTCTAGCTTGAATTCTAAATTCATAATTCTGACTCTTACCTTTTTATTTATAACTATTTAACCAGACATAATATAACTCCTGGTCTAGATTAAATCAGCTAATTACTAATGCCTAGCAGTTCAATATTTACGATTAAGTTTTTATGTTATCTTCTGGCAATGACAATATTAGGTAAGCATCAGAATTTTAACCATCTTTAAAATCACCTCTAACCAAAATAGGAAGGCTCATTTCCCGGCTTCCATTTAATATTACAACCGATACTAGGCTTTTGTTCTTCTACTATATTTTTTCCTGCTAAAACTGTATCTAAAGCTGCTCGTAAATCAGTTCCCGTTACTGGTTTTTGATTACCAGGGCGACTATCATCTAATTGTCCTCTATATACTAATTTATAATTAGCATCAAATAGGAAAAAATCAGGAGTACAAGCAGCAGTATAAGATTTTGCTACCTCCTGAGTTGCATCAAAACAATAGGGAAAATTAAACCTTAATTCTAATGCCATTTCTTTTAGTTTATCTGGAGCATCATCAGGATGAGTTTCAATGTTATTGGAACTAATAGCAAGAATTCCCACATCTTTTGGAACATAATCTTTACCAATTTTAGCCAGTTCTAATTGAACGTGCTTGACAAATGGGCAATGCCGACAAATAAACATTACTAATAATGCTTTTTTTCCCTCAAATGTTGATAGAGAAATTGTCTTTTCAGAAACTACATCTGGTAATTGAAAATTTGGCGCTATAGTTGCCAATGTCAACATTGTAGACTCTGTTAAAGCCATAAATTACTCCTGTTTAACTTTACTTTCTAGGAAAAAAATACCACATTTTTGTCATCATTTAAACGAAGGAGAAGATTTTTTTCTTTCTTATTGCTACTTAGACATTTTCTGGTAGAAAAAATTCCTCAAAGTCAGGGAATTACGTCGATGCTCTAAAAATGGTTGGAAGCGTTGCTTATTAAGGATTTATATTTATATCTTGTTGATCTAAAAATAATGTTAGTCTATATTTTAGCTTGTTTTATGGTTCTATTTTTTTAAGTCCTACTATTACCTATTCCATGCGTTATAGGAAACAAAAAACACATTTTTTGTCATCATTCAAATCAAGTATAGTATTTTTTTGTGCCCTCTACCCACACTCCCAAATCTTTCGATACTTCGCAAACTATTTCCTAATTTGAAGATACTTTTTCTAATGGAATTTCTACTATAAAAGTAGTTCCTTTACCAACTTCACTGGAAAAATCTATTTTTCCACTATGTAACTCTACGCACTGTTTAACAATAGATAATCCTAATCCTGTTCCTGGTATTTTACCTACATTGCTTGCTCTGTAGAAAGATTCAAATAATTTTTCTTGGTTCTCAACTGGAATACCCATTCCTTCATCTTTGATGGAGAAAATACCTTTTTGCTCACCCAAAGTCAACTGAAAATCTACCTCGCCTCCTGTTGGTGAATACTTAATAGCATTGGATAATAAATTATTTAAGATATGGCGAATTAGTTTCTCATCCATCAAGAAAAATTGCACCTCATTATTGTCAGATTTAGACTTAGATTTTGTGGAATTTTTTTTGTTAACTGTGAAATTAATAATATGTTTATTACTAGCAGTAACTTTGATGGAGTTGACAATATGAGAGGAGACTTTAATCAAATCAATAGGTGCTGGTTTATATTTCAGTTTTCCTGCATCTGCTTTACCAATAAATCTGACATCTTCTAGCAGTTCAAGCATTTCTGCTGTAGATTCTTCAATGTAAAGTAAATATTGATTTTTTTCTGCTTCAGTAATTTGAGATTCGTAAGATCGAAGCAATTGACTAGATAATAAAACTGTATTTAAAGGATTACCAAATTCGTGAGTAACCATTGAGAAAAAACGACCCCTTACTTCTCTCAAATCTCGTTCTTGTTCTAAAGCTTGACGTATTTCTTCTTCTTCTTTTTTCCGCTCTGTAATATCTCTACCTATATAAACAAAATTTTCTACCCCTGCCACATCTGTCTGAATTACTGAACAAGAAAATTCAACAATAATTTTTTCTCCACTTTTGTTCTGGCAAATTAATTCTACGTCTTGAGATACTTTGCCTTGTAATAACAGATGTTTTTGTCGCGCTTTATGTAGTAATTTTTCTTGGGGAATAATCATGGAAATTTCCTGCCCTACCAACTCTTCTTTCTGATAATCAAATAAAATTTCTGCTGCATGATTAATAGTTTTAATTACTCCCGAACTTGTTGTGACTAATAAAACATCTGCCATATAGGTAATAATTTTATTAATATAATCCTGAGAAGCAGTCAAAGCGCTTAATAAAAGATTTGATTCATTGGCACTTTGAATTAACTGCTGCTGCATTAGCATTTTTTGTGTGACATCTTCAACTAATACTACCAAATTCTTTTCTGATAAATCTGAATTAAAATCTGCAATTATAGATAGGTTTATATACAGAGGAGATTTATTTTCTGAAGACCTAGCAAGTCCTTCATATTCAAAAATTTCTCTTTTGCCATTAATTACTTCCTCTAGTATTTTTTCAGATCCTATTAATTCTGGAAAACTACTCTGAATATCTTCACCGGGAATTGCTAATTCTGGAGATTCAGCAAACTTTTTTAACCCATTTGATACCTCTAAAATTTTTAACTGTGAATTAATCATCAAATACTCTGTCTGACGAGATAACAATAGTTTTTTTAATAGGTTAATCATGGGTAGTTCAAACTAAAAAAATTTATTTATCGAGGAATAATTCAGAAGTCTGACTTCTAAATTTTGCATATAATTCTGTAGTAATACCAATTTGATAAATGTTTCCTACAAATAGCTAGGGGATTTTTTAGGAGTCAGGAGTTGTAGGGGCGATTTCGTTCCGAATGCTGTCGCAAACCCGTAATTAGGAGCATGAAAAACGGAAATACCCCTACAGGAATCAGAATGAATGGCTTTGATACCATTTTTATCTTTAGTCAGAAGTCAGAAGTTGTTTTTGTTACGGGAATTTTCAGCAACCTTTCAACAACATTTCGCTTTAAGAGGCGGGGTTGCATGGTCTAATTATTTTGATAAGTAGATTTAATACCAACTCTTATTTGTATTTACTACAGATCCTAAAAAAAAGTGTTACACCAATTCTCAAAAGTCTCGCTCTACTTGGAAGTTGGAAAAAATAACTTTTATTTATAACAAAAGTTACCAAATAGGGAGTATTTACTCCAACGAATAATTAAGTATAGCAAAGTTTCTGAGGACTTGTATTAGGTATTACAATTTACGAATAAATACTTAATTATAAAGTAGTTTAAAAATCAAGTATTAATTTTGATAAATCATATAATAACCCCACCAAATCATCAAATTTGTAGTCTTTATTTATCAAATTTGTAGTCTTTACCTACAATATTTGTAGTCTTTATGCGGAAATAAATCTACAACTAATTAATTCTGTCTCCTACCTCCTAACTACTGATTCCTCCTTCAAGCTATTTTTGTCATCATCCTATAAGATAACTTATCAAAAATATCATCTACATTTTCACCAGTTTTAGCAGATGTATTGTATACCGCGATAACTCTTTCATCTTCCTGATGATTGAATTTTGATAATAGTTGATTAATTATTTCTGCATCAACTAAGTCAGACTTATTTAAGGCCAATATAGCTATACTTTGAGGATTTATTGAGAAAAATAATTCTAATCTTTCAGCAAGATTATCTATAGTTTCTTGACGAGTAACATCTGCTACAACTATTGCTCCACTAGCCCCCTGTAAATAACTAGGAGCGATCGCCTTAAACTTAGTATGACCTTCTAAATCCCAAATTAATAGCTTCAAGGAATTATTTTTTTCTGCTTCTGTTGTGGCTAAACTTACTATTTTACTAGAAATTTTTACCCCTACTGTAGAAAGATATTGGTCACTAAACTGCCGATCCACAAATCGACGAATTAGGCTAGTTTTTCCCACACCAAAATCACCAACAAGACAAATTTTTTTTGATATCATAATTATGGTCAATTATAGTCAGTCGTCTTCCGCAGTTCATTCAAACAAATCAAATGTTACACACCTGCTCAATAATAGTGGCTGGTTATACTCTACATCTTGAGGAGAGTTTGTTTGTCCAGCTACTTCTAATCGTCTGGCGTCCACTCCCTGTTTGACCAAAGCATCCCTGACTATATTGGCTCTTTCCATGGCCAATTTTTGGTTAAGTTCTGGATTGCCAGTACGATCTGTATGACCTATTATCCTAAGATGTTTTTGAGGGTATTGACTGAGAAATTCTTTGATTTCAGCTATTGTCTCTGTATAAGTAGGCTCAAGTTTAGCTGAACCTAGATCGAAATAGATCCGAGTTTTTAGTTTTAGTGGACTTAGTTTAATTGTGGTAATGACAGATTTCACTCCCGGGACTTGCTCAATTTTTCTAATTATTTTTTGAGCATCTGCCATATCCATCACTGTTCCTTTTACTTTCACTTTATCTTCTGTATAGTTAGTGGTGATGGACACACCTTCCATTTGATTTAATGCTTTTGTGATTCGTTCGACTTCACCACTTACTTTCGAGGGGTCAAGTGGTACTTCTATAGCTACTATTTGATTGTCTAATTCTAAATTAGAAAGGCTAGCTTGTTTTTCTGCTATTTCTACTGCTTGATTGCGTAAATTTTGATTTGGTACTCGCCCTGTGAGAGTCAAAGAACCTCTTTTTACTTCTGCATTTAAACTATAAAATGCTAACTCTGGAACATTCGCCCAATCTTGAATAGTTTTTACTTCAACACTACGATAAATCCTACTATAATGCCGATAAATTCCCCAGGGAATTAAAATTAAACTTACAATTAATCCACAAATTATTAATAGGGCAGTAGGTGCTTTAGAAACAGAGAGTTTTTGATTTTCCTGTACATCTATATCTATTAATTCTTTTAATAGTAATTTAATTGAGCTAGGAATCGTATCTGGGTCTCCGGCAAAATTCTTAATATCTTTACCATAATCTATCACAATATTACTGAGTGTTTGTCGTAATTCTTTGATAAATGACTTGTTAGGTTCTCCCTTGATTACTACTGCCAAATAACAATGTCCCGCCACTTCTAAGATAATTTTTGAATCTCCATACTCAATCTCATTCAATTCTGAAATATCTCCAGACTGAACAATACAATCATTCACAAAACTACGGATAGCTGTTAACATTCCCGCTACCATTTCTGATTCTAATTTCTCTCGCCCAGAGTGTTGAGCTTCAGCAATTACTAAACCTGATTCTTTGTGAATTAAAAACACTGCTTGGACAGTAAAAACCATTATTTCTGAGATAATAAGTTCTGCCTCAGAAACCCCTCTAAAATTTGCTTGAATTTTCCGTCTTATTCCTTTGAAACTAAATGTATCTGAAATCTTGTCATTAATTTCTCGAATTGCTTCTGTCATGTATTTAGAAATGGTACTCCCAATTACAGGATATAGAGCATCTACAATGGAATTTTGCTCTAAGGAAATTTGATCCTTAATTACTGTACCCATTTCTGGTGCTAATGCTTGGGAAATTTGTCGCCTATCTATTTTAATTTGTTCTCTAATTGCAGCTCCCATTTCTGGTGCTAATGCCTTGGCAATTTCTTGAGGATAATTCTGTATTGCATAGGAAATTACTGCTGGCAATAAAGGTGCTAAAACTTCAATAATTGACTGTTGGTCTTGTTCTGTTTTCTTACTCAGAATAATATCAATAATTGGTGCTAATGCTTCAGCCATTAGTTGGGGCTCTTGATTTATTTGTATTGCTATTGCCGGAGATAATACAGGAGCTAGTGCAGAACTTATTGCTTCTCTATCTTGTCTAAATCTTTTTTGTATAACTTGGTCAATTACTGGGGTGATTGTGTCTATAACTTCTCCTTCTGTTTGACCTGGATGAGTGAATAAACTTTCTAATAATAAAGGATTGAATAGATTATTTAACTCATTTTGATGATAATCGAAACTTTTTTCCCCTAAATTAGTATTTATCCTCCGAATTAATCTAGCTACTTTTGAGCCAAATAATAGATTCTGTAAGGCTTCAAATGCTTCTGTTTCTGCATTATATTGTTGATAATTATTGGAAAATTCTGATTTTTTTTCCAGTTTTTTTTCTGGTAAAAGTAATGATTCTTCTCTAGCTAATATTTTTGCTTGATTATTAGTATATATATTTTCTACATCTATTATATTATCGTGATTTTTACCAGGCTCTTTTTGGAGAAAGTGATTGATAGATTCATCCTGATTTTCAATTAGACTAGCTTCCTTTTTCAGCAAACTTATATGCTCTTGAGACTCGATAGACTTATCTGTCAAATTTTCAGGAACATCAATTAAGTTTAGGTCTGCTAATAAATCAAACAAACGTTTGAGCTGTTCAACTGCTTCTACATTCAGTTCAACAGATTGATTATTGTCTATATATTTCTGATTTTTAGCAGGTTCTCTGTCTAAGTAAGCCATCTATTTCTACTTTATTAAATAGTTAATCTTTATCTGATACTAAAATCTGTGTTCCTATATTTTTATCTACTGCTTCTTTAAGTTCATTGACTAACTCAGTTTTCTTCATTCTCATGCCAACCTCAAACATAATTTCTGCTAAATCATCCCGTGAAACTTTGCCATCTTGAAGTAAGGAAAATTGCTTCTCAAGTTCCTCAAATATTTGAATTTTTAGGTTACTAACATCATTCTCTAGTTTGTCCCTTGTTTTTGATAATTTATCTTGGAGAGAAGTTGTTTGATTATCAATAATTTCATCTAAAGCTTCTTTAGTAGTAGTAATTTTTCGGTTTACCCGTTCAATTTGTTCCTTAGTTTCACCAATATCTTCTTGATTATTTTGCAGAGTTAAATTTATACTTCTAAATTTTTGATCCATAGAATCAACCATAGCTTGTATTTCGGTAGAAAAAGCATTTTTGACTTGTTCTATTTGATTTTTAATTTCTTGTTTAACTAGAGATACTTCTGATTCTAGCTTATCAAAACGATTTTCGTATTCTCTCAGCTTAGAGCCAAAAATTATATCGCGAATTTTATCAATATTTCCTAGTCTCTCACGCATTTCTTCTTTAGTTAATTCGGCCATCTTTTCTCCTACTAAATTGCCAAAATCAGGATAAGCCAAAAAGCTTACATTCTTATTTTACTTGATTTTGCTTTGACTTGAATATATTAAGAGACTGTTTGTTTTAAGGGATATTAAACCCTGCTGTACTAGACCAACACTTATGCAATGGCGTTTTACGAAAAATTGTTAAATTTATCTCAAGCTTTAGATTTTAGTAGTAAATACGCACCTTACTAGACCGACACTTAGGTTGTAAAAATATTGCTCTTTCAATTTAAAAACCTTACAGTAATTTTCATGTTTAGTAGACTACAGTAAGGAAGTTCAATGGCAAGTCTCTATAAGGTTTTATATAGAATTAGGTTATATAAGAGACTGTTTGTAAACTAAAGATTAAGACGGCCAGAGTAGTTAATGTTCGGTGGGTGGGGTGCGAAAAGTTAAATTTTTGTCACGATTCATAGTTATTGTCGCCTAACCAACCCTACGCCTGGATTTAATATTCCTTTTACAAACAGTCTCTAATATATGTTTATAACTATACTTCAATATAAAATCTCCCCTACTCCCCTGGTACCAGATTTGATATGACTCCTAACTCCGAGTGCGATAGAATAACTAATTAACCGGATTCTACATATCATCCTCCAATGGTGCAACACCACTTTTTCTGACTATTAAACTAGACATAGTATAACTTATATATCATACAATTGGTAGGATGATAGTAAAGGTTGTGCCTTCTCCAAATATAGATTCGCAGGTAATTGTAGCACCATGTTTTTCTGTAATAATTTGATGAGCGATCGCCATCCCTAAACCTGTTCCTTTACCCACTCCTTTTGTTGTAAATCCTTGTTCAAATATTCTATTTTTGGTCTCTGATTTCATCCCACTACCATTGTCTTGAATTTCAATCTGTATTTGATTTTCATCTAGTTGAAAGGTCTGAATCTTAATTTGATTCGGTTTCTCTTCAATCTCAGCATAAGTTTTATCAATATTTGCTTCATCAAAAGCATCAATAGCATTTCCCAAAATATTCATAAATACCTGATTTAACTGACCAGGAAAACAGTTAATTTCTGGCAGTTCCTCATATTCCTTGATTATTTCTATTGCCGGACGTTTATCGTTAGCCTTTGTACGATGTTTGAGAATTACTAAGGTACTCTCTATCCCATCATGGATATTGAATTTCGTCTTATGCTCTTGATCTTTGCGGGAAAATATCCTCAGACTGGTGCTGATATTTTTCATCTGCTCTACTCCCACATTCATCGACTTTAATATTTTGGGAAAATCTTCTCGCAAATATTCCAAATCAATCTCTTCGGCATGATCTTCTATTTCCTCAGCAGAAGTATTCTCTTCATATAGCTCCAAATGTTCTAATAAGTCAGCTAGGTTGTCTTCAGCAAGTTGAACATTGCCAGCAATGAACCCCAAAGGATTATTAATTTCATGGGCAACTCCAGAAAGCAAAGTCCCTAATGCAGACATTTTTTCACTTTGAACTATTTGTAATTGTGCTTGTTGTAAATCTCGCAATGCTTGTTGTAAATCTCGCAGTGCTTGTTGTGTTAGCTCATAGAGTTGAGCATTTTCCAGAGCAATGGCAGCTTGAGCGCACAGAAATTGAATTATTGTTTGCCGTTCGGTAGTAAAAATCCCTTTTGTTGTCGGATGCTCTAAGTACAAAATAGCCACTAAATGACCTTGATGCAATAATGGCACACACAATACACTTTGGGGTTGATATTGGAGTAAGTAGCCTTCGAGGATGCCAGTAATTTCTGTTTGGGCTTCATCAATGAGTACAACAGACTGTGTATTTTTCACATATTGAATCAAGCGAATGGGGACTGGAATGTCTGTAGTTAGGGGTTGTGAGTGGGTATCAGTTTCTATTGTACCATCTATTGCCAGTTGTGCTATTGCCCGCAGTTGCCATTGGTCAATTTCCGGAATCAGTAACACAGCTTTTTGTGCCCCAGCATTGGTGAGAATAATTTGTAGAATGTTACCTAATAGTGGTTCCAATTCTATGATACTGGAGATAGCTTGAGCTGCTTCTAAAATTGAAGCCAAATCTAAGGCATTAGATAATCCTGTTCTGGTAGTTTGAGTCTTGGTTTTTGAGGTCTGTCTTTGAGTAACTCGCTGTATACTATCAAGGGGATTTTCTACTTGTTGCTGTTGCAGGATAGGGGTAAGTAGTTGAGGGTATTTTTCTTCTAGTTGGTTAATCTTCGCTTTGGCTCCCCAGCGGGCATAACAATAGTAGGCTTCTTGCATATAGCCTGCAGCTACTTTCTCTTTTCCCCAGTCTAGGTAAAATTTAGCTGCCAGTTCGTTAGCTAATGCTTCTTCTTGGAGATATTCGTTTTCTTTGGCTCCAGCAATGGCGCGATCGTACAGATCGATTGCTTCAAATCGTTCTCCTGAAATTCGGTGACGTTCTGCTGCTACTAAATCTACCTTATGTTGACCATTCATTGGAGCATGAGTTGCCCAATATTGCATTTTACTCTGATTAGTTTCAACTTTTTCCAGTATACTTTTCTGCACAGATGTGTCTGCACCATCATAATGAGCTAACTGAGTCAACGAATCATAGAAATTCCATACATACTCTTCTAACAAAGCGACAATCCCATCCAAATAAGACTCTGCTAATGCAGCATTTTCAACTGCTTGGGGAATCAGCTCGAATAAATAGCAAAGAATCAACTTATTCATATAAAATAAATTAAGTGCTGTCCGATGATTAGCAGCAATTTTCAATGGGACAGACTCAGTTTCATTATAGGCTGTTCCTATTAATTCCCATGGAGTTTCCGACTCTCCCAATAAATTTAGAACAGCTTGTTGAAAAGCTTGATGAGCAACCAAGGCATTTTCTTGATTCATAGTAGCGAGAGCATGACTTGAACTTGCTATTTCCCGTTTAACATCAGAGAGGTTATCACCCATAAAATAAAAGTATTGAGAACGGTTTGAGATGGCTAACCCCGCAAATTGGAAGTTCCCAGTCTCAAGTCCAGCTTGGTAAACCTTGAGCAATAAAGGAATAGATTCTTGAATATGAGTTGAACGGTGGCTGATGCAAGTTCCAGCCATGAATGTACCAGCAACTCCATCCCCAGTTTGAGGACTTAAATCTAATTGACAAGCAATTTTTCCATACTCAGTCGCTGATGTAATGTCTTGTAATACCAAAACACAAACTAGGCCATAGCAGGAATAGATAAATGAAGAGTGTACTGTATTCCCATATTGAATAGATAACTGCATGAGCTTACAACTTATCCAAGGGAAAAGACTGGGTTTAGCTTGATAACAAGATACTATTAAATTTGCCAGAATATTTACTTTGGCTAACTGCTCCCTATCCTCAATCAACGGTAAATTAGCTAGTTCAGCAATACCTTTACCATGCATCAACTGGGAAATTGCTGTTAGTTCCACCTGTAAATCCTCAATTTCAGGTGATTCTGGGAACTGAATCCCTAATAAAGCCAAGAACTCTATACCTATATTGAGAGCTGATAATTGTTGAGTTTGAGCCGTCTTAGCCAGAATTTTAATTTCATGGACTTTTACCAAATCCAGCAAATCTTGCCGATGATTAAAAACTTGCTCAATTATAGTTTCCATTAATTCAAAATCACCAGTCAAATAAGCTGCTTCTGCATAATTTTCATGTAATTTTAAAGTTAATGGATAATTCGTTTGCCAACTTTCTACATTCACTAAAGATATAGCAGTTTGAAAATATTGCAATGCTGCTCCATAAGCTGCCGAACCTTTGGCTTTTTCTCCTGACTTTAAATTGAGTTGCATCAAATAGTCTTTTTCTGTAGAGTCAGCAATTAATTCTATTCCCTGATTCCAGTGGTTGACAATCGTAAAAATATTGGTATCCTGTTCTTCATAAGACAGGTTACGTGAGAGTAAGCGTCCGATTTGTAAATGAGTAGCTTGTTTTCGCCCTTCAGGAATCAGAGAATAAGCTGCTTGTTGCACCCGATCATGCAAGAAACGATAATTTACTGATATATTTTCTTGACTTTTCTCCTGCTGTAACTCTCCTTGGAAAAATTTATAGGTGTCAGATTGGGGAATCACAAACCCTTCCTGCAACCCTCGCCATAAATTCCCTGCTACTTCATCTTGAGTCTGCTCACATACGACTGCTAATATGCCTAAGTCAAATTGGTTGCCAATACAAGCTGCTAGTTTCATTACATTTTGATTGGCTTCTGGCAGTTTCTGCAACCTTCCTACCATAAACTCCACCACATCATCTGTTAGTGCTAACTGTCGTACCTCTGACATGTCGCACTGCCAGTAACCTGCTTGCATATTAAAAGTAATACACCTATCTTCATGCAACCCTTTCAAGAATTGGGTGCTAAAAAATGGATTCCCTTTGGTTTTCTGATACACTAACTGGGATAAGGGTGCTGCTAGTTCTGTCGTACACAGTAATGTTTCCGCCACTAAACGATTAATATCATTCTGGCTCAAAGGTTCTAGAGTTATCGTTTCAAGCTTTGCCCCCTCTTGCCTAATTTCATCCAATGTAAACACTAACGGATGAGCTGGAAATACCTCGTTATCCCGATATGCTCCTAACACTAATAAATAACCAACTTCCGACTCATCCATCAACAACTTCAACAAGTTTAACGATGCCGAGTCTGCCCATTGTAAATCATCCAGGAATATTACTAAAGGATGTTCTTTTGTGGTGAATACCCGTACAAACTTGTTAAATAATAAATTAAAACGATTTTGGGCAGCAGTTCCTGATAGCTCTGGCACTGCTGGTTGAATACCAATAATTCTTTCTACTTCTGGTACTAAATCTATTATTACTTGCCCATTTTCTCCCACCGCATCCAAAATTTTGCTTTTCCATGCAGCTAGTTCGGTATCCGATTCTCCTAACAATTGTCCCATCAAGTCTCGGAAGGCGATGACAAATGCAGAGAAGGGTATATTACGATTAAATTGGTCGAACTTGCCTTTGATAAAATACCCTCTTTCCTTGACTATGGGTTTATGCACTTCATTGATTACAGCCGTTTTCCCTATTCCGGAAAATCCTGCTACTAACATCATTAGAGTTTCACCTTCAGCGACAAGAGCGAATCCATCTAAGAGTTTTTGTACTTCTGTTTCTCGTCCATAGAGTTTTTCTGGTATGAGGAAGCGATCTGATAAATCTCTGCTCCCTAGCTCAAATTTGCTAATTTTTCCTGTGTCTTTGAATTGTTGTAAACATTGCTCTAGATCGTGCTTGAGACCTAATGCACTCTGATAACGCTCTTCGGCATTTTTCGCCATTAACTTCAGAACTATATCAATCAGGGGAGTAGGGAGTTGATTTTCAGGAGTCGGAGGGATTTTGGCAATATGACAGTGGATTAATTCCATGGGATCACTACTTTCAAAGGGTAACTTTCCTGTTAGGAGTTCAAAAAATGTCACACCCAGAGAATAGAAATCTGTACGATAGTCAATTCCTCGGTTCATCCTTCCTGTTTGCTCTGGGGAAATGTAGCCTAGAGTTCCTTCCAGAACATTAGGATTTATCAGTTGTTGCTTTTCAGTAGGCAGTAGAGTCGAGATGCTAAAGTCGATTAGTTGAACTTGCTTGGTTTGAGGGTTTATCAGAATATTACTTGGTTTTATGTCTTTGTGGATGATACGTTGTACGCTCAGATAGTGGAGAGCTTGTGCTAATTGAATTGCGATGTGGAGGAAATTGCTGAGGCTTTGCTCTGATTTAGTCCAATACTCATGCAGAGCGATTGCTCCATTATCTGGCATCACCAAGGCATAACCATTTTTATAGCGCTCTAGAGCTAGAGGTTGCACAATAGATTGATTTTCCAGATTACAGGTGATAATGTATTGGTTCCGGAATTGAACTAATTCATTAAAACTGGGGTGAGGATTGCGTAATACTTTAATAATTACTGGTTTCTTGTCGCAGATACGTTGGCCACAATAAACTAAAGTGCGTGTTCCTTGGTATAAGTTTTCGCCGAAGTAGTAGTTAGGAAGGTTTAGCATAATATATTAGTAAGCAGATTTAATTTAGGTAGACTTCAAGTTTTTGGTGAGATTTTACCAATAGATATCTCCAAAAATGCAAAATAAAATCTATTCTTATCTAGAAATTGTCAATTATTTCTCCCTGTTCCCTGTTCCCTCTTTTCTCAAGATTTCTAATGACAATGACTAGGTTAAATCGGAATATCTATAATAAATTATTTGCGAGCGTGAGTGATATTACCTGAAATAAAGGTAATGGGATTATTGATTTCATGGGCAATTCCTGCCACCATTTGACCTAAAGAAGACATTTTTTCGGTTTGGATGAGTTGAGCTTGTGTCTGCTGCAATTGTTGCAAGGTTTGTTGCAAGTGTTGGTTATTTTCTTGGAGTTGCTGGGTTCTCTGTTGAACTTGAACTTCTAGGTTATGGCTATAGTCTTCTAGATGTTGGTAAAGTCTAGCGTTTTCGATGGATATTGCTGCTTGGGCGGTAAGTAGGTTAAGTACTTCGATCCGCTCTCGAGTAAATGCTTCTGTAATGAGATGGTTTTCTAGGTAAAGGATGCCTATGAGTTTTCCTTGATTGAGAATGGGAATGCAAAGAAGACTTTTGGGTTGTTGTTTGAGGAAATAAGTATCAGCAGTCAAGGTGTTTTTTTCTTCAAGGTTGTTGAGTAGCAGTGTCTTTTGAGTTCGTTTCACAGTGTTGATGATGCTTATAGGTACAGTTTTTGTTTGATCTAGGGAAAAGATGCTGACCTCACAAGTTTTATTATTGCATTGAGCAACAATTTCCCAATTATCAGAGTTGTTTAATAATAAGACTGCTTTGTTAGCTCCTGCATTCTCGATTAAGAGTTGCATTGATTTAGATAGTAACGCATCAAGTTCAATTTCTTCGGAAATAGTTCTGGAGGCTTTGATAGCAGAAGCATGGTCTAGGAAAACAGTTGTAGTCGTGAGTGTATCTGAGGGTTGAGTGGAAGTGAAATCGTTGTGGGAATTATCGTGTTGTCTTGTTTTCAGGATAGGGTTGAGGAGTTGGGGATATTTGGTTTCGAGTTGGTTGATTTTCGCCTTTGCTCCCCAACGGGCGTAGCAGTAGTAAGCTTCTTGCATATACCCGGCAGCCACCTTCTCTTTCCCCCAGTCGAAGTAGAATTTTGCTGCTAGTTCATTGGCTAATGCTTCTTCTTGGATGTATTCGTTGGCTTTGGCTCCAGAAATAGCCTGGTCGTATAATTCTATTGCTTCTGCTTTTTGTCCCTTAACTCGGCAAATTTCTGCTGCTACCAAATCAACTTTATGTTGATGATTCATTGGAGCATAATGTGCCCATTGTTGTTGCAGTTGTTTTTGGTTTTCTTCTACTCTCTGGAATACTTCTGAGGTTTCCTCTGATACTAAACTCAACTGTGCTAGAGCAACTAAAGAATCATAGAAATAAAATATAGGTTTAGTAATAAATCCAGCATCAATTGTGAAATAGCCTCTAGTATCTACTGCATATTTATTTGCTTGCTCAAATTCTCCAAAGATGTAACACAGTATCAGCTTGTGTAAATATAAGACATATAATCCATAGATGTCATTTGCAGAAATCAGTAAAGGCAGAAACTCTGTTTCTTGAATAACTTCCCCAGAAAAACTACAGGCATTTTCTGCACTGCCCAGCAAATTTAACATAGATTGCCAATAGATTCGACAATAATTAGCTGTAGTCAATTGATTTAATTGCACTAAGCCATTGCAGTAAACGCGAGTTTCTTGCTCTATGGTTGTCAGAGACTGACCACAGAAGAAAGCGTGGAGACAAATTTTGTGAGCATTATATCCAACAAACTCTAAATTCCCCACTTCTAAAGCATTTGTATAACCTTCTTGCAATAGAGTTACTGTTTCTTTCATGTGTGATTTGCGGTGTAGAATAAATCCGCCTAGCACGTCTAATACTTCCGGCTTATTTGTTTTAGCATCTAGTTTGACAACAACCTGATATGCCAACTTGCCAAATTCTGTTGCTGTATCTATATCTTGCAATATATTACAAAGAATAATTCCATAAATTGTGTAGACATAAGTTGAGGCAGGTGTGTTGCCATACTCAAGAGATAGTTTAACAGAACAGGAAACTAATAAGGGCAATAGGGAAGACCCTGAAATAATTGCTGCGGGGATAACACGATTGGAAATTTGAAGAATGGCAATTTTTTCAGCATCTGTCATTACAGGTAGATGAACAAAATCTTCAATTTTACGGCCTGCAATCAGTTCATTGATATCTTTGTTTGCCTGCTGAATATCTTCTGATGTTGGTGATTCTGTCAAAGTAACGCCCAGCTCTTGCAAGATTGTTTTTGCGAGTTCTATAGCTTCCATTGATTTATTTTGAGAGACATTGGCTTGAATTCTAGTTTGATAAACCGCTACTTTTTCTAGTAAAGAATTTGCCTGGTGAATGACTATATCAATGAAGCTATCCATTACCTCAAATTCACCACATAGTGAAGCCAACTCCGCTGTTAAATTATGGAATTCCAAACACATTTCATATTGCCTTTGCCAAGCATTTTTTCCCAACAGTGACAATCCGATCCTGGCATATTCACGACCTGCTTGATAAGCAGTAGCCACCCTAGCTTTGCCACAGGCAATTAAATTGAGTTTGGCTAATTCATCTCTTTCTTGTTGTTCGGTTATTAAAGCCGTTCCATAATTTAATTGATTCACAAGTTCAAAAATATGGTCTGCTATTGCTTCTGAAGAAATCTGTTCCAGCAATAATTGTCCGATATGATAATGAGTTATTTGTTTTTCTTTTTCCGGAATCAGAGCATAAGCGGCCTGTTGTACTCGGTCATGCAAAAAACGATAGCTAACCGCAACATCCTCAACATCCTGTTCCTTCTCCTCATTTAACTGGAAAAATTTATAGGTTTCGCTTTGGGGAATCACAAAACCTTCTTGCAGTGCTGCCCATAAATCTGTCGCCACTTCTTCGTGAGCTCCTTCGCATACCACCACCAAAGTCGCTAAGTCAAAACGGTTGCTAATACAAGCGGCCAACTTTAGTACATTTTGAGTCTCTACCGACAATTTCTGCAACCGCCTTACCATGAACTCTACCACATCATCTGTGAGAGCTAACTGCCTTATCTGTGTTAAATCGCATTGCCAATATCCAGTATCCCCATTAAATGTAATACAACCATCCTCATGTAACCCTTTCAAAAACTGGGTGGTAAAAAATGGATTCCCTTTGGTCTTTTGATAAACTAACTCCGACAATGGTTCGGCGATTTCTGTTGTACATATTAGAGTATCAGCAACTAAACAAGTCAGATCCAATTCCCCTAAAGCAGCTAATGTCAAAGTCTGAATCTTGGCTCCCTGTTTGTGAATTTCATCTAGACTCAGCATCAAGGAATGTGCTGGGAAGACTTCGTTGTCACGATAAGCTCCCAATACTAGCAAATAACCGCTCTCCGAATCATCCATCAACAACCTGAGCAGATTCAATGATGCTGAATCTGCCCACTGTAAGTCATCCAGGAAAATTACTAAGGGATGCTCTTTGGTGGTGAATACCCTCATAAATTTGCCGAACAGTAAGTTGAAGCGATTCTGTGCTGCTGTACCGGACAATTCAAGAATGGGTGGTTGTTGACCGATAATATTTTCCAACTCCGGTATCACTTCGATCAGTACTTGTCCATTTTCTCCTAATGCGTCTAGGATTTTGGTTTTCCAATTTGTCAATTCTGTATCTGACTCACTGAGTAGTTGTCCCATCAAGTCTTGAAAGGCTTGCACAAAAGCAGAGAAGGGAATATTTCGATTGAACTGGTCGTATTTTCCTTTGATGAAATAGCCTCGCTGTCGAACTATGGGTTTATGAACTTCATTGACTACAGCAGTTTTCCCAATACCGGAAAACCCGGCTACTAGGATCATTTCTATTGCACCTTCAGCAACTCTGGCAAATCCATCCAAGAGTCTTTGCACTTCAGTTTCTCGTCCGTAGAGTTTTTCGGGGATGAGAAAGCGATCGCTCACATCTCTTGTTCCCAACTCAAAGGATGTAATTTTCCCTTCTTTTTCTAACTGTTGTAGACATTTCTCTAGATCGTACTTTAAACCCAAGGCACTCTGATAGCGGTCTTCCGCATTCTTACTCATCAATTTGATAACTATTTCTTGCAAAACTTCTGGCACTTGAGTTGGCACTAGAAACTTCGCTTTCTGGGCAATATGACAATGCACCAATTCAATTGGGTCCCTACTTTCAAAAGGTAATTTTCCAGTGAGGAGTTCAAAAAATGTCACACCCAGAGAATAAAAATCCGTGCGATAGTCAATGCCTCGGTTCATGCGTCCAGTTTGTTCGGGGGATATATAGGCTAGGGTTCCTTCCAGAACATTAGGGTTGAGCAGTTGTTGTTGTTCAGTAGGTAGTAAACTAGAGATACTAAAGTCTATAAGTTTAATTTTCTTGGTTTCTGGGTGGATGAGGATGTTAGTGGGTTTAATGTCTTTGTGGATAATGCGCTGTTGCCCTAGATAGTGGAGAGCTTCTGTTAGTTGTATAGCAATGTAGATAAAATTACTGAGAGTTTGCTCTGAGTTTTGCCAATACTCAGAGAGGGCGATCGCTCCTTCATCTGGCATCACCATGGCATAACCATTGTTATAGCGCTCTAGGGCTAGAGGTTGCACAATAGCTTGATGTTCCAAATGACGGGTGATAATGTATTGATTGCGGAATTGCACCAATTCATTGAAACTAGGGTGAGGGTTTCGTAATACTTTGATAATTACTGGTTTCTTATCCGAGGTACGTTGACCACTATAAACTAGATTTCGTGTTCCTTGGTATAAGTTTTCGCTGAAGTCGTAGTTGGGAAGGTTAACGGTAATAGTGTTGTTCATAATCAGCCGATTTTATTTGGGGTACATTTTAAGTTTTTGCGAGGATTTTTAGTTAGGAATAACTAACAGTTAAATCGGAATATCTATAATAAATTCAGTACCTTTTTCTGGTTGGGAAATACATTGTAATTTTCCTCTGTGCTGTTCTGTGACTATTTGGTAACTAATAGACAACCCTAGTCCTGTTCCTTGACCAATTGGTTTAGTTGTAAAGAAGGGGTCAAAAATTCGTTGCTGAACAGTTTCGCTCATTCCTGGCCCATTGTCAGCAATGGAAATTCTGATACTATCCTTGTTCTGCATTTGAGTGGTGATAGTAATTGCTGGACAATCCTGAGCTTTAGAGGTATTTACAGCATCAATGGCATTAGTGATAATCTGTAGAAACACTTGATTGAGTTGACTGGGGTAACAGTTAATTAGGGCTAATTGAGCATAGTTTTTAATTATAGCAATCTCTGGGCGGGAGCTATTACCTCTGAGGCGATGCTGCAAAATCATTAATGTATTCTCTAATCCTTCATGGATATCTACTTGCTTTCTTTGGGATTCGTCTAAGCGTGAGAAGTTACGTAAACCGAGAATAATTTGGCTGATGCGCTCGCCACCTGTTTGCATGGAATTAAATATTTTTTCTATGTCATCACATAAGAATTCTAGGTCTATCTCTTCTAATTTGTCTTCTATGGTAGCACTAGGAACAGATAAGTTTTCTTGGTAGAGGTTAAGTAATTCTAATACGTCCTGGAAATATTTGCGAGCGTGAGTGATATTACCTGAAATAAAGGTAATGGGATTATTGATTTCATGGGCAATTCCTGCCACCATTTGACCTAAAGAAGACATTTTTTCGGTTTGGATGAGTTGAGCTTGTGTCTGCTGCAATTGTTGCAAGGTTTGTTGCAAGTGTTGGTTATTTTCTTGGAGTTGCTGGGTTCTCTGTTGAACTTGAACTTCTAGATGTTGGTAAAGTCTAGCGTTTTCGATGGATATTGCTGCTTGAGCGGTAAGTAGGTTGAGCACTTCAATGCACTTTGGAGTAAAAGCTTCTGTAGTGAGATGGTTTTCTAGGTAAAGGATGCCTATGAGTTTTCCTTGGTTGAGAATGGGAATGCAAAGAAGACTTTTGGGTTGTTGTTTGAGGAAATAAGTATCAGCAGTCAAGGTGTTTTTTTCTTCAAGGTTGTTGAGTAGCAGTGTCTTTTGAGTTCGTTTCACAGTGTTGATGATGCTTATAGGTACAGTTTTTGTTTGATCTAGGGAAAAGATGCTGACCTCACAAGTTTTATTATTGCATTGAGCAACAATTTCCCAATTATCAGAGTTGTTTAATAATAAGACTGCTTTGTTAGCTCCTGCATTCTCGATTAAGAGTTGCATTGATTTAGATAGTAACGCATCAAGTTCAATTTCTTCGGAAATAGTTCTGGAGGCTTTGATAGCAGAAGCATGGTCTAGGAAAACAGTTGTAGTCGTGAGTGTATCTGAGGGTTGAGTGGAAGTGAAATCGTTGTGGGAATTATCGTGTTGTCTTGTTTTCAGGATAGGGTTGAGGAGTTGGGGATATTTGGTTTCGAGTTGGTTGATTTTCGCCTTTGCTCCCCAACGGGCGTAGCAGTAGTAAGCTTCTTGCATATACCCGGCAGCCACCTTCTCTTTCCCCCAGTCGAAGTAGAATTTTGCTGCTAGTTCATTGGCTAATGCTTCTTCTTGGATGTATTCGTTGGCTTTGGCTCCAGAAATAGCCTGATCGTATAGTTCTATTGCTTCTGCTTTTTGTCCCTTAACTCGGCAAATTTCTGCTGCTACTAAATCAACTTTATGTTGATGATTCATGGGAGCGTGTTGTGCCCATAACTGTTGTAGTTGAGTTTGTTTTTCTTCTACTTGTAGAAAGATTTCTGATGTCTTTGCTGAAATTGAAGTTAAAGCTGCTAAAGCTGTTAAAGAATCATAGAAATAATACACTGGTTCCCCAATGAATCCTAGACCACCCATTAAATAGCGCCTCACTTCAATGGCTTGGTTTTGAGCAGATTCAATTTCTTCAAACAAGTAGGCAAGCATCAGCTTATTTATATAGAAGTAATACAACGCAGAAAAATCACCAGTTTCAAGGAATAGAGGTAGAGACTCGGCTTCTTGGAAAACTTCTCCAGACAAGATAGTTGGATTTTCTGTAGCTCCTAGCAAATTCAACATAAATTGCCAATGAATTTGAATCCTACTGGCTGTTGTCAATTGATTCAATTGCATTAGGGCATTGTAATAATTACGAGTTTGCTGTTCCAAGAAAACAAGAGGCTGACCGCAATACAAAGAATTGTAGCAAAACGTTTGAGCATTATATCCGGCATATTCTAGGTTTCCCACTTCTAGCCCTATTTCATAACCCTCTTTCAAAAGTGGTAGGGTTGTTTTAACGTGATATTGGCGATGTAATATAAATAATCCTAACACGCAATATACCTCTGGGTTGATACTTTTAGCATCCATTTTCTCGACGACATCAAGTGCTAAATTACAAAATTTGACTGCGGTATCCACATTTTGCGTTATATTGCAAGCAATGATGCCATAGGAAGCATAAGCCAAAGCTGAAACTGATAGATTTCCATATTTAATTGATAGCTTGACTGACAAGGAAACCAATAGGGGAAATAAGGGAGAACCACAAATAGAAGTAACTGGAATGATGCTGTTAGCAATCTGGACAATGGCGATTGTTTCAACATCTGTCATCTGAGGAAGGTGAATCAATTCTTGAATTTCACTGTCTCCTATAAGTGTCTCAACGTCGGCAATTGCTTGTTGAATATTGTCTTGTGTAGGTGCTTTGGGAAAGGTGATGCCTAACTTTTTTAAGAATTCTTGAGCAATATCAATAGCTTGAGTCAGTTGATTGCAAGAAACATTAAATTGTATTCTAATTCGGTAAACATTTACCTGTTCTGATAAAGTATGTGCGTGTGTAATCACCATTTCAATGTACTGTTCCATCGCCTCAAAATCACCGCAGAGTGAAGCCAGCTCTGCTGTTAAATTATGGAACTCTAGAGTCATTTCATATTGACGTACCCAAGGCTGTTCTCCCAGTAAGGATAATCCTATTCTAGCATATTCACGACCCCCTTGATAGGCTGTGGCAGCTCTAGCTCGGCGACAAGCAATTAGGTTGAGTTCGGCTAATTCATCCCGTTCTTTTTGGTGTTTTATTAAGTCTGTACCATAATTTAATTGATTGACGATCTCGAAAATGCGATCTACTCTGTCTTCTGAAGGGATTTGTTGTAGCAACAATTGCCCGATGTGATAATGAGTTGTTCGTTTTTGAGCGTCTGGAATCAGAGAATAAGCAGCCTGTTGCACGCGGTCATGCAAAAAACGATAACTCACTGCCACTGTCTTAGTTTGGGTTTCATACACACCACCCTGAAAAAACTTATAACCTTGAGAAATAGGTGAAATCAACCCCTCTTGCAATGCTTGCCAAATATCTGCTGCTACATCTTCTTCTGGTTTCTCACACACCACTGCTAATGTCTCTAACTCAAACTGATTCCCAATACACGCGGCTAACTTTAATTTCTCCTGGGTTTCTACTACCAATTTTTGTAGCCGCCCTGCTAGAAATTCCACCACATCATCTGTAATAGCTGCATCCTGGACATTCACTAAGTCGCATTCCCAATAGCCTAAACTGTGATTAAATTTAATGAGTTGTTCTTCATATAACCCTTTCAAAAACTGTGTTGTAAAAAACGGGTTGCCTTTAGTTTTTTGATACACTAATTCGGTTAAAGGTTGAGCTAATTCCTGACTACAATTGAGAGTATCTGCTACCAATTGATTGATGTAATTAATTGCTAATGGCTCCAAGGTGATAGTGGAAATAACGGCTTGATTTTTCTCTAGTTCACCCAAACTCAACATCAAAGGATGACCTGGAAATACTTCATTATCACGATAGGCTCCCAAGAGAAGTAAATACCCAGTTTCCCCACTCATCAATACTTTCATTAAGTTTAGTGATGCTGAGTCTGCCCATTGTAAGTCATCTAAAAACATTACTACTGGATGTTCAGCAGTAGTAAATACAGTTATGAACCTTTGAAACAACAAGTTAAAGCGATTTTGGGCAGCACTGCCTGATAGCTCGGGAACTGGTGGTTGAATACCGATAATCTTTTCTACTTCGGGTACTACTTCAATTATAACTTGAGCGTTTTCTCCCAAAGCTTTAAGGATTTTAGTTTTCCAATTATCTAATTCTGTATCTGACTCGCTTAATAATTGGTCGTTCAAGTTGCGGAATGCTTGCAAAAATGCAGAAAAAGGGATGTTACGATTAAATTGGTCAAACTTGCCTTTAATAAAGTAACCTCGTTGCTTCACTATGGGCTTATGTACTTCGTTGATGACTGCTGTTTTGCCAATGCCAGAAAATCCTTCTACTAACATCATTTCTGAACTGCCACCCGTAACTCGCTCAAAAGCATCAATTAGCTTTTTGACTTCGCTTTCCCTGCCGTAGAGTTTTTCAGGGATAATGAAGCGATCGCTCACATCCCGCTCTCCCAATTCAAAGAATGTAATTTCTCCTGTTGTCTCTAACTGTTCGAGACATTGTTGTAAATCATATTTCAAACCCAAGGCACTCTGATAACGGCCTTCAGGATTTTTAGCCATCAATTTCATAACTATACTTTGTACTACTTCTGGTACTTTAGTGGTTACTGGAAATGTAGGTTTCTGGGCAATATGACAATGCACCCATTCCATTGGATCGTTGGCATTAAAAGGTAATTTTCCGCTGAGGAGTTCAAAGAATGTTACACCAAGGGAATAAAAATCGCTGCGATAGTCAATACCTCGGTTCATGCGTCCAGTTTGTTCAGGAGAGATGTAGGCAAGGGTTCCTTCTAGAACATTGGGGTTGAGCAATTGTTGTTGTTCAGTAGGTAGTAAACTAGAGATACTAAAGTCTATAAGTTTAATTTGCTTGGTTTCGGGGTGGATGAGGATGTTGGTAGGTTTGATATCTTTGTGAATGATATACTTTTGGCTTAGATAGTGGAGAGTTTCTGTTAGTTGTATAGCAATGTGGAGGAAATTGCTCAGAGTTGGCTTTGAGTTTTGCCAATAGTCCGAAAAAGGGATAGCTCCTTCATCTGGCATCACCAAAGCGTAACTATTACCATAGCGTTCCAGGGCTAAAGGTTTCACAATAGCTGGATGTTCCAAATGACGGGTGATAATGTATTGATTGCGAAATTGGACTAATTCATTAAAGTTAGGGTGAGGGTTGCGTAAGACTTTGATTATTACTGCTTTCTTGTCACAAGTCCGCTGGCCACTATAGACTAGAGTGCGTGTTCCTTGGTATAAGTTTTCGCCGAGGTAGTAGTCGGGAAGGTTAAGCATAATAGTGTTGTTAATGGTTTTCAGATTTGATTTGGGTAAATTTCAAGTTTTGGCTAAGGTATTAGTTAGATATCTCCAGAAAATAAACTTGCTCTTTATTTAACATAAGCAGGAAAAGTAAAAGTCACTGAAAAAATCATTTTTAGTACCTTTGGAACAAAAATTTGTTGCCTATTCTCTATTATTTGTTGCTTATTCCCTATTATTTGTTGTCTATTCCCTATTATATCAAGTTTGTTTAATTGCACATACAATAATCGGATCTACAGGGTTTGAGGATAGTTTAGGAAGTTGAGTTTCTTTCTTCTTGACAAGCCCTAGTACCGCTACGCGGAAGTCAGAATTCAGAATTCAGAATTCAGAAGTTTTGATTGGTAAGGCTTTGAGTATTTTGTTATATCATGTTCGGATGATCACTTATAATAAAGCCAAAATCATTACAGTA
>NZ_JBNHER010000123.1:0-20914 GCF_050015975.1 Dapis purpurea BLCC-M126
TCCGGTAGCATTGGTATTGTATAGAGAAGGTAAGGAAGAAGGAAGAAGGAAGAAGGAAGAAGCTTTAAGAGAAGAAAAAACCTTAAATATGGTGGATATTTTCCCGGCTTTTACACAAACGATACCAACGGACATGATATAATATCTAAATAATCGTACCGTTAAGCAGAAATAGGTAAGGAAGAAGGAAGAAGGAAGAAGGAAGAAGCTTTAAGAGAAGAAAAAACCTTAAATATGGTGGATATTTTCCCGGCTTTTACACAAACGATACCAACGGACATGATATAATATCTAAATAATCGTACCGTTAAGCAGAAATAGGACTTACCCGCTTTCTCGGATAACTATAGCACTCACCATTACTGACGCGGACATTCTCACTCCTCTCAAATTTAGTCACAGCAAGAATTTAATATAATTCCGCCTGAATACTCATACCATTTCTGATAGCTTACCTCCTCTGTAAGAGGCATAGTAATACTATCTTTGATTGCCATCTCCCCACTCCCCATCTCCTCATGTCAAGATTTTATACACAAACGACACTGCCGGACATGATATAACTTCTGAGTTCTGAGTTCAGCTATAGTTGGTTTGAAAAATAGACATCTATGAACAAACCTAGTTAATGTACTAGCTGCAGTTACTGAATACCATATAATATTATTTAAGTCAATAATATATAGTTCAGTAAAACTTATTAATTTTATTCAAAACATTTATACTTGTGAAGAGTCAATACGCGACAATTAGCTCTATTGGTGTAACAATCAAATAGGTGATAAAACAGGTTAGCTATATAGCTGAAGTCAGAACTCAGAACTCAGAAGTTAAATTCTTGCTCTAACTAAATTTGAGAGTGGCGAGAATGTCTGCGCTAGTCATGGCGACTGTTATATTCCACTTTATAAGCGAAGAGCTTATTAATCATAGATATAGGGACTATTCTTCTTATGACTTGAAGACAAATAGGCAGCCTAATTGAAAAGATTTATTGCTCCGAAATATTGGGTCAAACTACTCTATGTGTGAGCTTGTCAAAAAAATGTAGAACTTCACAGCTAGATATTTTTCTAGCCAAGGATTGAATACAAACAAAATCATCTTGAGTTGCCTATTAGTTAGAGGCATCATAATACTTTTGTGCCAAAATGCCTATGGAACTGTAGTTGAATTATTTACAATTAAAATAGTACAGTTGAAAAACAACTGATAAAATTATCAAATAAAAATTAGGAGATAGTCGTCTGTCAATATTGAAATCAGGAATAGATAATCTCTGAAAACCATCTCAGCTAATAATTCTCTATTCCTGGAAGAAGATTATTCCTCAAACAAAACAAACTTGATAGTCTAATTAGGAGTTTGTTGACACCCTTAAAGTAAATTGGGCATCCCATTTACGGTGGGCTAACCACAAAATTTACGGCATTTTAACCTCTGGAAATGTCAACACAACATGGAAGTAAATTCAAAAAAAATTAAACCTTAGCTATTAAAAAATCCTCGGTAGTTTGGAGACCTCCGCGCTTCAGCTAGGGGGGAAAACAAGTGGGTAGGTTTAACCCACAGTCAAACGTTTGTCCTAGTTAAGAGTTTTAAAACCAGGAATCTCTTGAAAACCCCCACACTCTACCGTGGGGAATAATTTTACTGGAAATTCAAAAGTCAATATCAAAATTAATTTTTGGCTTGTGAATTTTGCCAAATAATTGACAACTAATACTCAAATGTTGTCTTTCCGGTAATGCCAAAAAATACACTGTAGAAACCAATAGAAAGTCTTTAAAACCATGCACGATCTGGCAAAAGCAACAGGGGTATGGATGAGACCCCAAAACACTAACATTTTAAATGCTATGACTGCTCGTATCTATACTACAATACCTAAATTTAAGCCATTAAGCCCTTTGAGAAAATGGCTAGATCGCATAGAAATTAAGAATCCCAAATTCGCAAGATTTCTGTGTCAATTAATTCCGAGTCAGTGCCCCTTTGAGCGCGATATCAGTTTTTTGGGTCATGTTTTGTTTCACATTCCTCCTATGTGTAAACTTAACCCTCTTTACAATGAACTAATTGATTTGAGGTTTAGAGCTTTGTGTTATTTGGCGGATGTTTGTGGAGAAGATGTTAGCTCATACTGCTAATATTGTCAAGAATAATATTCCGCATTTCTACCGCGTCTTATCTCGCCAACAGCCGAAAACGCACGTTGACTTTTTCCATTAATACAAGGTTCCCACTCAGTTAAAATTTAATACAGCATATCTGAATATGAGTGAAGTACATAAGCCGATTCATTAATTGATAATGGATAATGAATAATGGATAATTACCTCTGGTTAAAACTAAGAAAATTGAAGATAAAGGCACTTTTTTTCTCTTGAAACAGAAGGCTTTAAACCTTTGGGGATTAATTATCAATTATCCATTGGTAAAATACGGATTCTACAACGCTTTTAAAATTAATATTTGTACTTCATTTACCTGCAATATGCTGTAAATTGAAATTGAGTTTTATTTTCAGCGAGAACAGTGACTAGCATAGATAACTGTCACTAAATTCCAACGACAGCCATTAATAACCCTTGAAATAATTTCATGCCATCTGTATTACCTAACATTGGATCTGATGCTCTCTCTGGATGAGGCATCATTCCCAAGACATTGCCTTGACGGTTACAGATACCAGCAATATTGTTAAGGGAACCATTGGGATTAGCTTCTGGACTAATTTCACCATTTTCTGTGCAATAACGAAATAAAATTTGAGAATTATTTTCTAAATCTTGCAAAGTATCTGCATCAGCATAATAATGACCCTCACCATGAGCTATTGGCAAACCTATAACTTCTCCTTTTTTGTAAGCAGATGTCCAAGCAGTATTGGCATTTTCGACTTTCACAGGAACTTGATTGCAGATAAAATTTAATTTCTGATTTCGCACCAATACTCCAGGTAACAATCCTATTTCTGTCAATATCTGGAAACCATTACAGATCCCTAAAACTAACTTACCTTTTTGAGCGTGGGTAATAGTTGCTTTCATTACTGTAGAAAAACGGGCGATCGCTCCACATCTTAAGTAGTCCCCATAACTGAAACCTCCAGGGATAACTATTACATCCAAATCAGAAATATCTTCTTCTTGATGCCAAACCATGCGAGTTGGTTGACCCAATAAACCCTGAGTGACCCAAGCTACATCCCGATCGCAATTGGAACCAGGAAACATAATAATGCCAAATTTCATATAAATTTTAAATTAATTTAAACTTGTTGATTGCTAGAAACAAAATATTTCTAGGACTTACCCAGAAAGCAGGTTTATCAAAGAAATTTCGTTAGAGCGAAAAACAATAATCAGGACAATACACCCAGTTTCTTAAATAATACAAAAATCATCAATTCTTTTCCCTCCTCGGAGGGGTTAGGGGTGGGTTCCCTACTCCCTACTCCCTGTTTCTAATTCAAAGCGATAATTTTCAATGACAGGATTTGCCAATAATTGATCGCAGATTAATTCTACTTGGCTTCTAGCAGTTGCTTCATCTGTTGCCTGAAGTTTCAACTCAATATATTTACCAATTCTAATTTGTTCTACATTTTCATGTCCCATCTGTGCCAACCCAGATTGAACTGCGGTACCAGCAGGGTCTAAAACAGATGGTCTTAGAGTAACATAGATATGTGCCTGATATTTATTTATCACGTTAGTACAAAATCTTAGATTTTAATTGAACTACTTTAGATATTATCTGTTATAACAGTCGAAGTAGAGCTTAGGACACTGCTAAATGTTATTTACGGACTATTTCCGTAGGAAAAACTAACTCAGAGATAACTTCTGACTTCTGACTTAGGGCGATTCGCGAATCACCCCTACTGACTTCTGACTTGCGCGTAGCGCTATAAGTTCTGCCCAAATCAACTATATTGGCCATGAAAACCAATCGCACCCGGTCTCAAGAGCGTATTTTAAAACTACTAAAAACCCAGAAGCGATCACTATCTGCTCAGGATATCTATTTAAAACTACGTAGATGTAACCAGCCTCTGGGCCTCGCAACAGTATATCGTTCTTTGGATGCTCTCAAGCTAGAGGGGGCAGTAATTGTACGGACTTTGGCTAATGGTGAATCTGTTTATAGTTGTCTACAGCAAGACCAACATCATCTGACTTGTGTTAAATGTGGGACTTCTATACCTATTAATGAATGTCCTGTCCATTATTTGGAGGACAAATTGCAGGAGTCCCACAAATTTAAGATTTTTTACCACACTTTGGAATTTTTTGGACTTTGTGATACCTGTATGTTAGCTGAAGATATTTCGTGATTTAGAATTCAGAATTCAGAAGGTTTAGTGGAGCGACACATATAACCTACATTCCGCACGACAAAATGTAGTATAAAAAATAGGAGATAGGAGATAGGAGACAGGAGACAGGAGACAGGAGACAGGAGACAGGAGACAGGAGACAGGAGACAATTATAGTGGTCAATAGGAGTAAGTAATTGAGTATTTATGCTTAATATTTTCCTGAGAATTTGACTCCTCAGAAACGTCAATGAATCGGAGCTACATAGTATAAATACCTACCAAGCTGCCGTTTTTATACTACTTTTAATGCTACAACTTGACGTGCGGAATGTGGGATATAAAATACTGCATTAGATCCCTGGGGGTGGGTTAATCTAAATTCATTTTGAGCCAAATTAATTTAATGCTGAACCTGTCCCTATACTTTGCAACATTTTAGGTCTGTCACAGCAATACCATTAAGATATTACAACTTATTTAGGATTGCTTCCCTAACTGCTAACTGAATTTTTGCCATCTGCCACAATAGAACGCATACCTTCTAAAGTTGCTGGAATATTCCGGGGGTCCATAAACATAACTTTACTACTTTCACTACTACCAATCTTCTGACCCATATCTAGATAATTTTGAGCTAATAAAAATTGGAGTGCTTCTTTTGCATTGGGGTCTTCATGGAGAGTTTTAGTAATAATTTCTAATGCTTCAGCAGTTGCTTGGGCTTTCAATACTTGAGATTGACGTTCGGCTTGAGCCTTGAGGACAATTGCCTTTTGTTGTGCTTCTGCTTCTAAAACCGTTGCTTTTTGTCGAGCTTGAGCATCAAGAACTTGTGATTCGGCCTTACCTCTGGCAGAGTTAATAGCAGAATCTCTTTCCCCTTCTGAAGTTAAAATTGCTGCTCGTTTTTGCCGTTCCGCAGTCATCTGTAATTCCATAGAATCTTGTACTGCTTTGGAAGGGCTAATATCTCGTAATTCGACCCTCGTTACTTTGACTCCCCAAGGGTCAGTTGCAATGTCTAATTCTCTAAGTAATACCTCATTAATTTCTGTACGAGCTGTAAAAGTTTGGTCTAATTCTAATTTACCCATTTCTGCCCGAATTTGAGTTAAAACTAGATTAACCATTGCAGATTGGAGATTTTCTACTTTGTAGTAGGCTTTCTCCATATCCATAATCCGCCAATAAACTACAGCGTCTACACTAATTGCTACATTGTCTCTAGTAATACATGGTTGAGGTGGAATATCTAAGACTTTTTCCCGAATAGTTTCTTGATAAGAAATTCTATCCAAAAATGGGATAACAAATTTCAAACCAGCATCTAATTTTCTGCCATTATATCTGCCTAAAGTTTCAACCAAAGCTTCGTTCCCTTGATTAATAACTTTGACACTTCCGACTAGACCTGAACCACCTAAAGCTAAAAAGACGAATAAAAACAACTGTTCCATTTTTCATCTCCTAAATTATCTAAATTAGTTGTTATTTAAATTGATTTTTCTGGGAAAGATAAACTGAATAATTTAATAAATTTTATAGCAGAATCTCTTTACCCTTCTGAAGTTGAAATTACTGCTTGTTTTTTCCCTTCTATAGTCATTTTTAATTCTATAGCAACCCTAAATCATTTGTAAAAAATTAAAAAATAGATAAAAACTTTAAAATCCTTGCTCCTGTTGCTTGTTGCCTCTTGCCTTTTTACCAGGTTTTTTGTTCACAACCTATTTGAGATTGCTATGCTATAGAAATCAGTAATTATCTGTAAGACTAGGTGTAGTTGAAACAACCTTCATCGGATTTTATTACCTTCAACTTCAGCAGGAGGTACTAATAACTGAAATTATACTTTCAGCTAAAATAGAAGCACCTAAAGCTAAAAAAAATAGCCAAGAGAAATGTTCCATTTTTCATCTTCTAATTATCTAATTAGTTGTTATTTCAATTGATTTTGGTTGGGGAGATAAACTGAATAATTTAATAAATTTTCTGGCAATACAAATAAAGTATTACCTTCTCGTCTAACGACAATAACTTTTTCTTGAGCAGGGATCATACTATCTTGGTCGTCACATTTAGCTCGCCAAGAATTACCTTCATAAAGTACTCTACCAGGCTGGCCTGGTAATATTTCTGTTAAAGTTTCTGCTTCCTTAGCATCAGCAATAGTAGTTACTGTATGGTGGGGCAATAGACGACGGAAAGCAAAAATAGAAGCTACAGAAAAAATCATCCACAAGGCCACCTGTAGACTCACACTAGGAATTAAGAGGGACACTCCTGCGACAACAAAGGCACTTAGTCCCATCATAAATTCAACAAAGGCTGTGGGTACAAGGAGTTCTAAAAAACAAAGAATTGCCCCAGCCAGTAACCAAAATATCGTTGGATTTAATAGCATGGATAAATGGGAGTGGTGAGGTTAAATTTATTAGTGATTTTTCCGTAAAATTACTTTAATTTGGTGACATCACTACCTAGAATCATACCTTGACAAATAATCAGGTATATGATCAGTTTATTGTGAAATTTATCAAGATAGCTTCTATCTCAACATATCTTTGCGTTTTGACGCTGAGAAAGTTCTCTGAAAACCTCCTAATTTATTTATCAAGAGCTAAAAAAACAATTCCTTACGAAAATTCTCAGATTAATTTTTAAATAGTAGAAATTTTAGCTTCATAAAAAGTAAATTGTATTACTTTTGACTTTTTATTTTTGACTTGTGACTTAATTATATGATTACTTCTACTCCACTAATTTATTGTCCAAATACTAATTGTTCCAATCCTTCTAATTCCTGGGGTCGCCAAGAGTGTGAAGCTTGCCAAACTCACTTAATCTATCGCTATTTATGGGCGGTTGCTCCAGGGGTTGAGATTCCTGTAGGGGAGTTATTGGGCGATCGCTACTATGTTGTAGCTCCACAAGTTTGGCTCGATACTAAGCCTGGTGAAACTCCATTTATGTATGAGGAGTTGCCAGATGATATTATGCCTTATCTACACTTATATCCCCAAAGGCTCCATTCCCCAGAGATATATGGTTTTTATCAACATGGAGAAGAGACTTATCCTACAGATATTCTGTTGTTAGATAACGTTCCTCTGGACTCTGAAGGTAAGTTGTTTCCTCCTTTTGTCGAAGCTTGGCCCACAGCAACTCCTGTACGCCAGGTCTACTGGTTGTGGCAAATGATGCAGTTATGGAAACCTCTATCAGAACAGCGTGTAGCTTTTAGTTTATTTACAAATAATTTACGGGCCGAAGGTTGGCGGTTACGACTGTTAGAGTTGGACGTACAAACCCGTAACACTAAACTTAGGGATTTTAAGATTTTTTGGTCAAATTTAATTCCTACTGCTCATCCTCATATTCAACAACCATTGACAGAGATTTGTCAGATGATTAGTGATATTGGTGAATCTCTAGAGGCGATCGCTCCGAAATTAAACCAACTACTATTAGAGCAGGCAGCCCAATTACCATTAAGTTGCCAAGTAATGGGCGCCACTGACACTGGGCCTGTGCGTCTGCATAATGAAGATACTTGTTATCCTACAGAACAAGATTTAGTTGATAATCAGCTAGTACCTCATTTAGCAATGATTTGTGATGGAGTTGGTGGCCATGATGGGGGAGAGGTAGCTAGTCAACTAGCAGTACAGTCCATTAAAAGATTAGTTCAAAATCTGTTGACGGAGGTAGCTCAACAACAGGAGTTAACATCCCCAGATTTAGTAAATAAACAACTGGAGGAAATTATTCGGGTAGTCAATAATATGATTGCCACGGAGAATGATGAACAAGGAAGAGAGTCTCGACAGCGCATGGGTACGACATTAGTCATGGCAATACAGTTACCCCAGCAGGTGAAACCTTCTCCAGAATCAAATCCCAACAATGCCCATGAGTTGTATGTAGCTAATGTTGGTGATAGTCGTGCGTATTGGCTAAGTAGAAATGCCTGTCAGTTGTTGACTGTAGATGATAATGTGGCTGCTAGGGAGGTACGTCTCGGTCATTCTCTACATTGGCAGGCTTTACAACGTCGTGATGGGGGTGCCCTAACTCAGGCTCTAGGTACAAGGGATGGAGAGTTTATTCGTCCCACTATTCAAAGATTTTTGATTGAAGAAGAGGGTTTATTACTTTTATGTTCAGATGGTCTGAGTGATAATGATCGGGTTGAGAATTCTTGGGCTGAATATGCTCCCAAAGTTCTCCGGGGTGAAATTTCTCTTAAGCAGGCAGTAGAGTCTCTAATTGATTTGGCGAATGAGAAAAATGGTCACGATAATACTTCGGTAATCCTTGTCCATTATCGTCTTTCTCCAGAACAGTTGATTTTATCGAATACTCCTACACCACCACCCCCAGTCAGGGAAGCTGTAATGCCAGAATTGTCCGAGGCTTCTAAAGAACTTCTTTATAGTAAAGATGAAGAAGAATCGGAACCTGAGCTAGAGTCTAAAGCTAACCCCGATCCTGAGCCTGAGTTGGAAACTGTTATAGATTCTCCAAAATTAAAACCCTGGATGTTTATGGTTGGTTTGTTATTGATATTGTTGGTAGGAGCAATTGTAGCAGTATGGCGGAATTGGGAAAATTTTCCGTCAACTCCTGATGATTCTCCTGCACCTTGGCAGAGTCCTATGATACCTCAGCCTTCTGAACCTCCAGTTTCTCCTAATTCTTAATCTTTAATTAGGGTTTGCTGAAAAAGTCTTTGGGGTGAGGGTAGGAGTCAGGAGTCAGGAGTCAGGAGTCAGGAGGAATGGGGAATTGAGAGAAGGCAGGAGGAAGAATTATCAGAGTGATTTTTTGGCCATAGTAACCCCAAAATCCTAACTTTTTGAGCATGAAGAGCTGAAAACCAGGTACTTTTTCAAGAGTTAAAAACGCTACAACCTTTATCTGTCAATACTTTTATATTTAATCAGCAAGCCCTAATTAGGGGCTATGAACGAAGTCATAAGTCACAAATCAAAAGTCAAAAGTTGTATTTCTAATGGGAATGGGTGAGCAACCCTCCAAAAATATTTCCCCTTAAAAGGCGGGGTAGCGCGACTCAATCCTGTTTGATAAATAGATAGAAAAAATTGTTTGTGTATTTACTAATCGGCTATATTACTTTTGACTCTTTGCTCTTGTCTACTTACTCACAGTTGAGATATTAATTTTTCTAGGTCTTTTGACATGGATGTATTTAAAATAATATTATCCCCTAAATCTCCCTCTTTGATGAAAAAATTGTTCAAAGTTGAATAGATGTGAATCTAGGGCAGGTTTTATGCAAAAATAAGGAAATTGTTAAATAAGTGTGTAATTTCTTCTTGGAGTTACATGAAAATTTGTAGGAGAAGATAATACAAGGTTTTATTATATGAAAGTAGGCGATCGTGTTCGCGTTAATAGTTCTGTTGTTGTTTACATTCATCCTGAACATAGAGGACAACCATTTGACATGAAAGATGAAGAAGGAGAAGTTATTGGTATTGTCAATGAATGGAAAGGCAGACCAGTTAGTGCTAATCTGCCCATTCTTGTCCAATTTACAACAAAATTTAAAGTTCATCTTAAGGAAGACGAATTAGAAATAATCTCATAAATTAAGGTGAATAGCAATGGGGTTTATGGGGCATTGTCCCCATTTAGTTCCATATTGGATGGATATAGCAGTCCTAACAGGAAAAAGAGCTAATAGTTTCAGAATTTATACTATGATGTCTGGATTTTTTACATATAATTTCGTAGTGCTATATATAAGTTTAATTATAGTTATTTACGATACATTAGTTGTAAGAAAAAACCCAAAATATTGATGTCACTCCGCATTTTTTGTAGTTCTTTTTGGTGTTGTTCTGCTACCGCAGAATACCACTGACAATAATTTTTAAAGTCTTCTCTATATTTGACTTCTTGATAAAATTCCTGGGTAGTTTGATAAACTTGACAAATTTCTGTAACAGGTGAATTTGCTTCTGGAAAAATGCCTCTTAATTCTGGTTGCATCTAAAGTAACTCCTTATTGTTATTGAGCCATACAAATGCTTTGATTATAGCAAGAGAATATTGATGTGAAACTTCTCTACTATTACATCGGATATAATAACAAGACTTTACGAATAAAAATAGCTGAACCCAAAAATTTATGTGAAATTTATTGTTTCGGTGTTAATGATTTTTATAACCAGCCGCGCAGACGATAAACTATCATACCTATATATTCTTTTAAGACTTTAGTAGAATTTTGTAAATTTGCAGCATCAGGCATAATATTTAATATAATACCTTGCCAACTATCTGTTTTTTCATGTAAATCTCTTTCCGTAACTAAAAAATCTGTTGGTGCTGGAATTACTGATATTTTCTGCTTTTTGAATATCAAAATAGAACGTGGAGTATGCAGTGCTGAAGTTACTAACAATACAGAACCTTTTATTTCTTTTGTTTCCAAAATCTGTTTAACATTAACAGCATTTTGATAAGTATTTAAAGAGTCAGTATCCTGTAAAATTGCTGTTTTTGGTACTCCCATAGTTTCAGCAATTTCTGCCATATCTCCAGATTCAGGGTTTCCTCCATCTTTCCAATCAACTCTGCCTCCACTTAATATAAGAAAAGGTGCTTTACCTTGTTGATATAATCTTACTCCATGTAAAATTCTGTCCCCTGCTTCACTAAAATCTACCCAGGGGCGCGGGGAATTAGCTGGTTTAATCCCACCACCTAAAACTATTATTGCTTCTGCCGAAGGTAAATCTTTTGGTGGTAAATTTTGCCATTCTAAAGATTTAATAAGTCCTTGAGAAACCCAAGAATTACTAAATACAAGTGTCACTGTAAATGCGATAAAAATTGTCAATGCTGACCATTTGGGATACCACCACAACAACACAAAAGCGATCAACATTAGGAGACAAGATAGACCTAATGGATAGATAAATAAAGGGAGTAATTTAGATAGAAATAAAAACATTCGTAGTTGAGCAATTCTAATAATACATCAGCCCTCAAGGGGCAGTTGAAATTAATAATTATTATGATGTGCGGATAATAAGTAATTTTTGTTTGTAGTAGGGCTTTAGCCCGAACTATAGATAGGGCTAAAGCCCTACTACAAGCTTTAATTATAAATATTCAACTGGACTTTATATTATATTAAATCCGGTAGTATCGGTATAAAACAGCAGAGAAACCGGGTTGATTAAATATCCGACAATACAAACATTTACCTCCCATAAAGCAGGTTTTTTATAACACTCTGAAGCAAGCGGACATGATATTACCTCTTTTTTTAGAAGAGAATTTAACTCAAAGGATTTTTTTTATTTAAACCTTAATTTTATGGTAAAAATAGTTTTGATGGATAGCCAATCTGAAAAGCAATTACCTCAAAATCAAAGTTATAAAAATCTATTTATCATGTCAAAATTGACAGACTATTAGTATTTTTTTCGAGATTTTGAGGATATTTGACTTTGCCTGAAAAACCAACTCAATAGAGAAACACCGCTACGTTCTTTAGGTGTTTTAGGCCATGTTTTAATTACTGACGTTGGTTTTGATGGTGTAGGAGAATCTACAGGTTCAGCATCTGTTTTTTCTGGGATTTCTGGTATTGATTCTATTTGTGACCAAAACCCTAATAATCCGGCAGCAATTCCTCCAATTAGACCAAGAATAATACTGGATTTAATTGTATATTCTAGTAAGCTAAAACTAATACTGAAAAATAGAGTAGCTGCTAGTCCGGCAATTAAGCCTGTTGATATTGATGGTTTATCCATGCTTTTTCATAGTTATTAGAAACAACAATTTTTTCGGATTTGACTAAAAATTATAGTTTTCATTCAATTTATAAATCAGGATTAATATAGATTTGAATTATAGCAGTCTGAACTAGGTATAGTATCATGTCCGGTTGAAAAGTTATAAATAAATTTGGTAGTCCTGCATAGTAATGGTTGAAGATATATATTTTTTTAATTTCTTCCCACACTTCCTACACCTCTCAAACTTCCCACACTCTCTCTACCATTACTATGCACCACCACCATAAATTTTAGGATTGAGGAGTCAGGAGTCAGGAGGCTAGAAAAATAGCGTTGCATATTTGCGCATTGGAATTAGTGTGAGGAGTGTAGGGGGGTTGCATATTTGCGTTCTGGAATTATAATTTTAGAGAAAGAGGAAATACAAAGATGAGATTTACTTTTTCTCCAAAGATTCATCCCTTGGTTCAGCAACGCCAAAAATAAGGTGTAAGGAAGAGAAGAAAAAGAAAGTTTTTTTATGACTAATTAAGAGACCGTTTGTAAAAGGAAGATTAAATCCAGGTGTAGTGGATTGTTTCACCTAAAATAGTGCAAAGCGCTTTTCTCATAATCACCCTATCCCCCCATCTCCTCATTTTCTAATGCAACATTTAAGATGAAACAGTCCAGTAGGGTGGGTTAGGCGGCAATACTTATGAATCGCGAACCAAAATCTTAACCATCGGCCGTAACCCACCGAACATACCGAACATTAACTACTCTAGGTATCTTAATCTTTGCTTGTGCATTCACTCTCTAAGCAAACATTATCAGGACTTACGCATGAGGTATGAAAAACTAGGATTAGAGATTGCTTCCCTGTCGGTCGCAATGACGAAAATACGTTGTACTGCGTAAGTCCTAATTAGGGTTTGCTGAATCAATCTGAAAGTTTCTACAGATAAAGCTTTTGGCATTTTTAAGTCTGGAAAAAGTGCGTTTATTTGAGTTGAAAAGCCTCAAAAAGTCAGTATTAACAGCAAGATTTGGACAGAGAAATTGAGGAATAGTTCTAACTCCTGCCTTCTCTAAATTCCCCATTCCTCCTGTCTCCTGTCTCCTGTCTCCTACCCTTACTCATAAGACTTTTGAGCGCAAACCCTAATTATATAAGAAATAAACAGGAAGCCTACGCCACCAATAAAGTGCGTAGGCTTAGGTAGCTTGCTTCTAAGTATTACCATAATTTATATTTAATTGTGAAAAAATATTAATCAATTAGCTAAATACCATAGAATATAGGAGACAATAATACTACCCATCACTTCACAAATGCACATCAGAATTTAACAATCCAAATTGTCCCCTAATTTAATTCAGAAATATTGTTTAATTAATCACTATCCTCCCAAACCCAAAACGTTCTGTAATAGCATTTGGTCTTCACCTTTCAGTTGAAAGCGACCACTTTCAATATCTCTAATCCAGCTTTGGCTTTTTCCCAACATAGTTGCCAACTGTCTCTGACTTAACTGTTGGTTTTTCCTAGCCATCATAATTTGTTCGCCACAGATAGCAGAAAGCTTTTTTGTTCTTTTGCGCTTAGTAGTATAACGTAACTTCTGTTTTTCAAATTCTGCTAAATGTCGATCCCATTCCTGGGGGAGTTTAAACCACAGAATACGAGCATTCATTAACATATTCCACTTACCTCTTGGACCGTGATCTGTTAATCTCTGATGATTACTACCATCATTGATCCAAAAATCTAAAGCTGCATCACCATCATCAGGTAAAGCTGCCAACTTTGCCCACATTGGTTGAATTTCCTGGGGGTAAGTTACCGGATCAAATTCAGGTTTGAGCCCATAATGGCTGAGAACTTCCAGATCGCTCTCAAAAGTCTTGATTAGTCGTTTTCGATCATCTCGAAATGAAGATGCTTGTCTAACTTTATGTTCACCATAAGCAACTCGCATTAAAGTAGGTACAGTCAGGCGTTGCTCCCTACCCATTTTTGTTTTGAACAATAACCATAACAACATTCTTGCAGTTCCTTCATGTTGCTGCCAGATGCTCATAACAGTAGTTAATACAGACTTAGGTAAAATTCCATATTGATAGAATGCTGTACGCTGTTTGCAAGCTTCCTTATTCAGGAAATACTTAGCCCAAATACCAGCTCTAACTCTAAAAGTCAGACCAACAAGATGTTTAGAACCTGTGGAATCTTCAGAAAAGTGATGTTGAATGTCTAATATATGCCACAGTTGACTTTTTGGCAATGAGAAAGCATTTATTTTGCCTTGCTGTGGCCAGTCAATAGTAGTAGTAATTTGGCAAGGTTGTTGAGCGATATTTTTAATCAAACTCAGTTTAGTTGCTTTAGATAGATCTTTGCGTTTTTCTAGCCCCAGGTATCTTTCTATTTGCTGATCGCTGATGACAAATTCTTGCTCCCATGGTTTGTCAATAACTGTTGCATGGGCAGCATAAATTAGGTGTATACAGGCTGATCTAATATCCATTGCTGGTAGAGCAGTTAGATCATTCGTAGTTTGGCATGAATCATCCAAACCTTTGATGCTGAAACTAATTGAACCCTGACCTTGCTTAATAGAACGCTGATAAATCAGTTTACCTTCTGAATCTACTGTCCAAGGTAGCGATTGTTTCTGCGCCAAAATGTTGCAAGCTTCCCAGATTACTATAGAAGAAGCAAAAGGACTATGCTTGCCATCAGGAAATAAGTCAGAGCTTGTGGGTGTTCTTGTCTCAGCCTTATATCTACCTTTTTTGGGTTGAGTAGGAACAGGACTACTAATAAAACAGTGAACTACACACTGAGGCTCTTCGTAATACCCCTCACAGCTATTACACAGTTCAGGATTAATAGAATATTGTTCATTCTCGACAACGATCGCACCTGTTGGACACTGGGTTTGGGGCGCACAGGTGGCACATGCGAGACAGTTTTCAGTCATTTTGTGAGTCATAACAAGCCCCTGTTTTTACGTTTGAGCATTTAGGTGTTAGTCATACTGCTTGTCATCTGTAAGTTGATTTTGCTACCTATTAAATTAAATAGTGATACCCTGATTGCTGTACAACTAACTATCTAAGAAGTTAAAATATCAAATCTTTATACCTAGTGATTTAAGTATTTTCACTCAAGTCTAAATTAAGACTTAATAATAAACCTTAATATTTCATATTTTTTTTAGATTAGATGTTCAGAATGAGCAAATTAATATTATTTTTATCTTTTAGTATTAGCTAATTAATAAGTTATTTAGCTAATAAGAATATTTATACATTTAACTTGCAATAGTTAGTAACTTGAAGTTTATTTAACTACTGATTTTTAGTAAAAAAAACAAAGGTAAAATGCTCAATTCATCATCAAAAGACATATTTATCGGCATTTTACCCCTCAGATATGAACTTTTGAATGTCCTAATTATTTAGATTGCTGGCTAACATTTCTCTCAAGTTTATTACTTGTATGATTGGTTCGATTATTAAGTTGTACTCTACCTCTAGGAAGCCGAATATTTTTCTGTTTAAGAATTCTCCTAACTTGAGTACCACTAAGTTTAATTCCTGTTCGTTGAGCAAGATAATTTGCTAAACGTTCTCCACTCCAATTGCTACATTCATAACCTAACTGGTTAGGAGATTTTTTTGTAACTTCTATCAATAACTGAATATATTCTTCTGTCGCTTTGCGAAAATTACCATGCTCTCGCTGATCTCGTAAACTATCTAATTTATCTGGGTCTCCATGTACACACCAATAAGCAACTGTTCTATAAGAACAACCTATAAAGCCAGAAATCTCTGAATAAGTTTTTCCGTCATTTAATAAGAGTAACATTAATACTCTTTCTCGGAAATGAGAGCAACTGCCCTCTCGCAAAGCTTTCTGCAATCTTTTCTTTTGCATTGCACTCAGAAAATCTTTTGCAGGCATAACAGCTACCTCGGTTTAACAACTTAATGCAATTTAGCTGCATAGTATCTATAAAATCCGCTTTTTCATACCCTTTATTTGTTAGTATTAAGCTACAACTCTATACCTAGGCAAAACTTGCCCATTGTAGTCTGCTAGTTTAGCTTATATTAAAAGCAAATTAAAATAGATTACTTGTGCTAGTTATTTGATGGTTATAACTTCTTTAGGAAAGTATGAAGAATAGAATAGAATTAAATTTAGCTCCTATTTTCACAACTAATCTGGCTAAAAAAGAGCAAAAATATGTGACATTAGACAGTTTGAAATAATTGCTGCATCTTTTGGCTAGATAGTCAAGTTTCGAGCTTAGTAGAATGCTTGTAGATAGCTGAGAATTAGATTAATGTCTCTTAATTTAAATTTACTTGCGCCTATCTAAACCTGATATGGTAATAGCATTTTGTAGGGCAAGCTGTTTGCTGAAGATAATAGTTTTGGGTTGGGGTAGGTAGAGGTAAGAAAACCCCTACACTTTTATATCTGAACTCGCTTTTGTGCTGCAATTGTTAAATTTCATGATTTTTGGGCGAGTCCTTGCTGCGATCGCTATTACAGAATTGCACAAATTACAATTCAAGAAAGTTAGGGAGTTCAGGTTTTGGGTAAGCAGTTTAACTAATTAATACACCTGAACCTAACACTCCACAAACTTCTATATCAATGTTTCTGAATTGATAGTCTTGCTAAGTTATGCATCTGCAGAAGAATGGGTGAAGCATTTCTTACCGCAAATGTTAGCGCAAGCTTCACATCCAATGCAATCATCTGCATTAGCAATAGTCATTACTTTTCTCAATACTTCATCATCATCATCATCATCATCCACAAACTCTCCATGCTCATTGAGTGGTCTAAGTTCTAGAACATTTCTATGACAAACTTTAAAGCAACGACCACAACCTAGACATTTGTTCATGTCAATAGATTCGACATATTGAGGAGTCCAAGCTGTACCACCTTTAGTTAAAGCTGTTAATGTTGCCATCAGTTCTTCTCCTTTATTAGTAGATTACTTTGTTTTGTTTTGTTGCATCTTTTTATATAATAGCTATTCACTCTTGCAGAAAAGTATTTTTTTATACTTTTTTCAGGTTTTTGTTAATTATTTATTAGGCCATTATTTAGTGATTTATTTATTAGAAATAATTTGCAATTATTTGTCAATAAAAACACTTATATATCTCCTAAAAGTTGGATATTTTTTAACGATATTTATAGTTTAATTTATCTGTTTATAATACAAATTTATAAATTTTTTCTACAAATACCTAGGCCATTTTTTAGAAGTAGAGAGTCATAATTAATAGGTTTGATATCATTTTTTAGTTTGTAACTTAATCTTTTTCATGAAATAGACATTTATTATTAAAGTATTTTAATAGTGCTTATTATTCCTAACATTATTTTTTCAAAATGGTATAATACTTAAAATTTCAAGTATTTCCTGCAAACTGCTGGGCAAACAGCCGTCAGCTATGAGACAATCTCCAGGCTCATAACTACATTTTTTCCTTAGGGAATGATCCGCAAACATTTTGCGAGCGCGTTTGACTAAGGAATATGAAAAACGATGTTTTGTGGTACAAAAACAGCCACTAAGTAAAGAATTATAGCGGTTTTCACAAAGGTAGACTACAAAAATTATTCCTTCTCTCCTAGATAACTAAAGCCTTCTTTCTTCTTCCTTTAAACCTAAATCTCTGTACTCTATATTAATGAAAACTGCTATAAAAGTTACTGCCAAAGAAGGTTGCCTTAAACCTCGCCTTTAAAGGTGAGGGTATCATTGCTGAACTGCTGATTGCTAACAGCTGAATGCTTACTTAAACTTTTGCTTTAAGTATTGTAGCTTCTATAACTAATTCAATTGTTATAGTCGCTACGCTCCAATTTTTCGGTAACTATCTTGAATTAGCATTAACTGGAATTAATATTTCAAATAAAGTACCTCCATTTGGATTAGATTTACATTTCAGTTCTCCCTGATGTTTTTCGACAATAATTTGGTGAGAAATTGATAGTCCTAAACCTGTGCCCTGACCCACTGGTTTTGTTGTAAAAAACGGGTCAAAAATTCGTTTTTGTACAGACTCAGGAATACCACCACCATTATCAGAAATAGAAATTTTCACACAATCCCGCTCTACTTCTCTTTCTGAGTTTTGATCCATTTCAGTTTTGATAGTAATAATACCTGGTATTTCTTGTTCTTCTAAAACATCTATGGCATTAGCAATAATATTCATAAATACTTGATTTAACTGACTTGCATAACACTCAACATCAGGCAAATTTCCATACTCTTTAACAACAGTAGTTTCTGTTTTTTTTGTAGTTTTTAAGCGATGTTGTAAAATTAATAAAGTGCTATCTATACCAGAGTGAATATCTACTTTTTTCATCTCCGATTCATCAAGACGAGAAAAATTTCTTAGAGATAAAACTAGCTCTTTAATTCGATTCGCTCCTATATTCATTGAATCAACGATTTTTGGCAAATCTTCTATGAGAAAATCTACCTCACACTCTTCAGCAAAATCTGTAATTTCTGACACTGGTTCTTGATAGTTTTTTTGATAAAGTTGTAGTAAATGTAGTAAATCTCTAATATAGTTATTTGTATGGAGAATATTACCGTAAATAAAGCTAATGGGATTATTAATTTCATGGGCAATACCAGCAACCATTTGACCCAAGCTAGACATTTTTTCTGCTTGTACTAATTGAGCTTGAGTATTTTGTAATTCTTTTAAAGTTTTTTCTAATTGCAATGCTCTTTCTCGTTCGCGTTTTTCTGACTGTTGGAGTGCAATTTCTCCTTGCTTTCGTTCTGTAATATCGCGGACAATTGCTAACACTTCATCTGTACCACTTTTAACATAACGAGCTTCATAATGATATAGGCGATCGTTGATAAAAGTAGAATATTCTCCTGCTTGCACTTTACCAGTTTTGAGAGTAAGCTTTAAGTAGTGTCGAGTCCAAATAGCTAAATCTTGGGGAAATATTTCTTCTAGAGTTTTTCCTAATACTTCTGGTGCTTCAGGAGCATTTTCATCGTCTTTGTCTGGATAATAGTCGAGAAAAACTCCTCTTGAGTTGAGGCGTAACATTAAGTCAGGAATAGCATTGAGGAGACTATGGTTTCGTTCCTGACTTTCTTGTAACGCTTCCTCTACTCGTTTACGTTCAGTGATATCAAATCTAATAGCTAAGTATTGATACGGTTGACCGAGATCGTTTAAAAAAGGTACAATAGTAGTATTTACCCAATAATGACTACCATCCTTAGCCCTATTTTTAATTTCGCCTCTCCAAACTTGACCGGAGCTAATAGTATACCATAAATTTCTAAAAAATTCTTGGGGATGATATCCAGAGTTAAGGAGACGGTGAGTTTTGCCAATTAGTTCTTCCCTAGAATATTGAGAAATTTCATAAACTTTATCATTTACATACTGAATAATACCTTTATGATCTGTAATAGCAACGATCGCTGCTTGATCTATGGCAAATTTGATGTCAGATAGTTCTTTGAGGGTTTTCCGCAGTATCCCTTCTAGTAACCGACGTTCTGCAATTGCCCTACCATGGCTAGTTAAGTTCTGTGAATCATGATTTTTCTCAATTAAGGCTGCTACCATCTGGTTGACTTCATGATGGTTATTAGTAGATTGATTGAGAACTTGATTAGCTTCCATAGTTTCTTGTTACTCCTTAGTTGAATTTTGATGCACTGCTGATATGGCTTCACTTTTCGGTTGAGAATTATCTGTAGCTTTGAGGATCTCAACTTGTAAATGCGAGGCCGATTGTTTGTTGTTTAGCAACTTAATTTGGGTAAATGCCAGATAGTAGCTCAAACTTGTTAAATGCTTACATTAATATAAAGAGCATATAATTTTCCTACTTTTTAGTTTAGTTAAATTAATTACCAATTAATAGATGTTTAAGTAAACATTTATTTCTAATTGCATAAATTATTTTATATAAATATAAATATTTAATACGGTTATTCTTGATACTAAAGTTTCTTCAAAGGTTTTTTACAAAGAGAATGGGTGATTTTCAAAGATTTTCTTTTGTTGTACTCCTGTAATTATGATGTTCGTTTTAGCAGGAACTAAAAAGACTCTTCAAGAATCTATATTAATGGAGATTTATTTAAAGTTTTTTTGTAAAATTGATTACATATAATTCAATATTTTTATGCTAAGTGTGATTTTTTGATTTTCCTGCATGGCACTAGTCCAGGTTTTCCCTAACTACAAAAAAAGTTAATGTAGCAGTATTAGTATTTTTTGAAACTGGTAGAATACGATTCAGTGAGAGTCAAAAACCTTAAATTGTCTTAGATTGAGAGACTCCGAACGTAAATATTTTCAGGTATTTGTCTTAGTTTTCACCTAGTATAGCAACACAAATAGGAAGTGAGGCGGGTTCATCTCATCAAATATTGATATCATTAACTTGAACTAGAACTTACCCCTATTCTTGCAATATCTAATAGACTTCTGCCAAAAAGATGGAATAGGGAGTAGAGTTCAAGAATTGAGAATTAAGAATTTAGAATTACCTCTCCTTAAAAAGAAGAGGATTGACGAACAGGAAAATTTTGATTTATTATCCCCTTAAAAGGGGAGGCTTTAAACCACAATATTTCGGTAAATAATTGACTATTTCTGTGGGATAATTGATTTTATTTTTTATTATCGGAGATGTCTAATCTGTGTCATCGTACTACTAATAAGTCTAGCTTACAGCGCTTTTCAGTTGAGTAGACCACAAAACTGTTGTAGGAGTAATGAG
>NZ_JBNHER010000124.1:0-9774 GCF_050015975.1 Dapis purpurea BLCC-M126
TGCACGAATAGACTTAACTTGCATAATTATATAGATCTCTTAGGGGTTCTATACTCCAATATTAAATCTTTCCATCTCTCCACTTCCCACAACCATATAATAAGTATTCAACCGGATTTGATCTTAAACTGGTATAGAAGGAGAAAAATGATGAAATTTGAGACCAATGTACAAGAAACTTGCTACAACAAAATTTGTTTGTGGATGAGAGAATTATTTGATAAATTTCCCTGCGCCAGACAAGACTTACCTGGTATTGATTTGTTTATGGGTTCTGCCTTGGTTGAGGTCTATGTCTTTCCTTGGGGAGATGATGAGGCAATTATTAATACTCGCTCATCTGTTGTGACGAATGTTAATTTGACACCTGATTTGCTGCAATTTTTATTACGAGAAAATAGTAAAATGCGCTTTGGCGCTTTTGGCATAGATAAAGATAATAATATTATATTTGAACATACAATAGTTGGTTCTACTTGTGATAAACCAGAGTTAGAAGCATCTGTTAAAGCAGTTTTAAAAATTTCTGATGAATACGATGATAAAATTGTTGAACAGTGGGGCGGAAAAAGAGCTATGGATCGAATAAGCTGAAGTCAAGAGTCATAAGTTAAAAGTCAGAAGTCAAAAGTTAAATTCGTGCCACGGACTAAATTTGAGAGGAGCGAGAATGTCTGTCTTGGTAATGGCGACTGCTATAAGTCATTCCAGTTAAGATTGAGATACTTAACCTTGATATAATCCTTTCAAATCAGGGATTTAGCCTTCTCATTTGTATTTGAAACGACTATATATTGATTTGGCTAAAGGAATTTATATTTTAGAATTAATAGTGCTTTTTAAATTAATTAGCATTAATCTAATTTTTCAAACTTTATGCTAAAAACAGAGCCTACCTACAAATTTCCCGAATCTAATCACCCGATGGTTAAGTCACTCTTTCATCACAGTGACCAAGAACTATTGACCCTATTTCAAAATTATCCAGACCAAGGCAAATATTTCGTCACGATTTTCTGTCGCTATGGTATGATAGTCCAAACTTTAATCCAACATTCTGTGCGATCGCCAGTTCAAGCAGACTATCTATTTGCCCAAACTTGGCAACATATATTTTATGAATTGCGTGGCTTAGATTTACGAGAGGGAGCAGATCCAGAGAATGGAAATACTACTCTTCAGAATTGGTTAATTAATGTTACGGCCATTAGTATTAACCAAGAAGAAATGCCCCCTGTCGAGTCAATTCGTTATTCTTTAGAAATGGCCCCACCACCTTTATGGTGTTATCTCAGGCAAGTATTAGATCAGTTAGAGCCTCTACTACGCTTGATTCTGTTAATGTTTCAGACTTTTCACTGGAGTGAAACAAGAATAGCAGCTTATCTCCAAGCTGAGGGAGAAAAAATTTCACATCAGGAAGTAAAATCTTTACTGCAACAGGGATATCATAATCTAGATACTAATTTGCCAGAAGATATTAAAGCCATCTATTTCAATGATGATATTGATCAAGTTAGTACAGGTATCAATCAGTTTCTCAAAGTTCCCAAAGAACCAGAAAATAAGAATAGTTAAGATGCTAACCTGCCAAATTCATAACTTGACCTAGTTCAAAAATACCCCGCCTTTACCAGTAATATTCAGTGACTTTGTATCTACATCAAAATCTTCTGTGGGATTAAATATAACCTCTAATAATCTAGGAGAAATACTTCGAGGACGTACCAAAAGTAATCCACCATCAGAACGTTGGTAGGTTAAAGTTAGTGGAATTGGCAGTTCAGATAATTCTATTACTGAGGTCTCTCCTAAAGTCCGATGTCGGCCACCTATTACCTGATATCCAATTACAGCACCAGTTTGATTAATCAATCTTAGAGTGATGAAACCTTCAACAGGGGTAACCCTACCAGCAGGTGCCGGAAATTGGGGTGGGGGCTGAGTAGTCTCTGGCTGCTGACTAGGAGGCTGACGGCGAGTCGGTTCAGTGGTCTCAGGTTCGGCCTCTACAGGTTTTTCTCTGTTGCCAGATGGGTTAGAAGTATCCTCTTGCTGATTAGCAGCAGGAGGTTTCGTACCAGGTGGTGGCCCTCCAGCTTGGGAAATTGTAATTATCATTAAACTGCTACTAATGGTACTAATAATAGAAGTTGTTTTCAGAAAATTAGAAAGGAATTGAATCATCATCTCCTCAAATATTTAATTAGGGGCTAACTGCTGAACTTAGATAATTAGGGAAAGTTAGATTTAATTAGATAAATTAATTTTTTTTCCTTTTTTTCCTTGGTAAAAATACAAATTTCAACTTTACCAAATCTGCTCAGGTGTTGCTGAATAAGTTTGAAATTTTGAAGCAGTCAGAAGTTGGGATCTAACTGGCGAGTTAAGATGTTCGTACTACTGACGACTGATAACTGATAACTTATAATTTATATAAAGTTGGCCTAACTGTGATGTAAAGGTAAAATAACAGTGGCCATAGTACCTACTTGGGGACAACTTTCAATAGATATTTGACCATGATGATTTTCGACTATGGCTAGAGCGATCGCTAATCCTAAACCTGACCCAACTTTACCGCGATGGGAACGAGCGGGGTCTACTCGATAAAAGCGATCGAATAAACGAGACAAGTCTTCATTAGAAATACCTATACCATTATCCTTAATTGTTACCTTGAGACAATCATTTTTAAGATTTTGACAACCTCTAAAAATTACTCCACTATTCTCAGAAGTATCCCCTAATTCGCCTTTCTGAGTTCTGAAAATTTGCTTTTTAGCTTTTGGAAGGTGCTGCAACTCTACTACTAGATGGCCACCAGATGGAGTATACTGCACACCATTACTAATCAAATTTGTAAATAATCTGGCCAGTTGTTCCCAATCTCCTGTAAGTGTAATATCTTCCTCAGAAACAGGATATTTGATAATTTTAGATTTCTCTTGATTCTTGGAATTTTTATAGTTAGATGTAAGGCTCTGATTAGATGTTGAATTTTCTGCAATAAAATCAGGTAGGGAAATTTTTAATTCTAGATTTATACCTTGGGCAGTGGCGATCGCCTGTTGTTCTTCTACTACTTCCATCAACAAAGCATCTAAAGGTACTGGTGAAAACTCTGACTTAACTATCCTACTATCTTGACGTGCCAAAAATAGTAAATCATCTACTAACCGCCCCAAACGACGAGTCAACCTTTCAATAACTTGTAGTTGTTGCTGATGTTCAGATGATGCTAACTTGGGGTCTGCCAAAGCTACTTGGACATTTGTTTGAATCATTGCTATAGGGTTTCGGAGTTCGTGGGAAGCATCAGCAGTAAACTTTTTCAAATGTTGATAAGATTCTCGTACTGGTTGTATTGCTAACCCAGAAAGTAACCAACCAATACCCCCCACAGAAATTACGACTAAACAGATACCGATACTTAAGTCTAGTATTAATTGGCGAATTGGTTTTGTCACTTCAAACCAAGGATGACTAACTCGCAAATATCCTAAGACTTGACGACCTACTTCTACTCTATCTGTTACTTGTCGTAGGAGTAAGGTATTATCACTCACTGGTTGTAATGTTTCAATTTTTCCAGAGTGGGGAGTTATTCGTACTGTTTCTCCAATACGGTTGGAATGTATAGGAATATTTAGGGGTTCAGAAAAGGTTGACCAAAGTAGTTCTCCTGTTGGACTAAACCATTCAATATCAATGTGGTCATCTTCTACAGTATTGATATTATCTGGAAAGCTAGCTTGAAGGTTGACACCTAGTTTTTTACTATTTTCTTTGGGAGATATCGAAGTAGGTTCAATGACTAGCGATCGCTCTACTATTTCTACTACATGAAGCAATGTATCATCTATACGTTCGATTAGGGTACTGCGGAAATAGATATAAAATCCTGTGGCAAATATTAGTAATAAAATGGCTGTGACTGTAGTGTACCAAATTGCTAAACGGCGACGAGTTGCTTGAAACATATTTATTCAAACTAAAATAAATTAGACTTATCGACCAAGAGAATAAAAAAATCCTTTTAGCCTAATCCTTCTATTACAGAAGAGGTAATTATTAATTATTAATTGTTGAACTTGCTCTGTTTTTCATAAATGTTGATTAGTAGTTACTTTAGCAAATTCTTCGTAGACTCAAATTATCATTATAAACATTACAAAAATTCCCAAAAATCATAGGATTATCAAAATATTATTATACTTTTGAATGAAATTATTCCTAATAGGAAATCTAGCTTCATTTTGTCGGTTAGAGAATTATTAAGAAGCTGATCAAATAAATATTATCGGATAGTCTTTACCTAAATTTTTATCTAGACGCGCTACTACTATGAACCATTAATCTGCAAAAAAGTAGTATTTACGATAAGATAATTTTATTTACAAAATCTTAATAAACCTTCACTTATGTTCATATCTTCTCAAGGCTTAATTAAGGTCAAAGAATCCCTGAAACAAAGGGTCTTTTTTGGGAATGAGCCAACACCAGAACTGATAGCCATACTACTCGTATACTTTGTCCAAGGAATTTTAGGGTTGGGACGTCTTGCGGTTAGTTTCTTTCTCAAAGATGAGTTGGCCATGAGTCCGGCTGAAGTTTCAGCAATGTTAGGCATTGTCGCCATACCGTGGATGATTAAACCTGTTTTTGGCTTCATTTCTGATGGAATTCCAGTATTAGGCTATCGACGACGACCTTACATAATTTTTTCTGGAATACTGGGGGCATTTTCTTGGGTTGCATTGGCAAACTGGGTAAATACTCCACTAGCAGCTACAGCAGCGATCGCTCTGAGTTCTGTATCAGTAGCTATTAGTGATGTAATAGTTGACTCTTTGGTTGTACAAAGAGTGCAGAAAGAATCTGTCAGTAGTACAGGTTCTCTACAATCTTTATGCTGGTCTGCCTCAGCATTAGGAGGGTTAATAACTGCTTATTTTAGTGGCTATTTACTGGAACATTTCAGCAATCAAACTGTATTTTTAATCACGGCTACTTTTCCTTTAATTGTTTCTGCTGTACCTTTATTAATTGAGGAAGAAAAAGTTACTATTGGGATTAACTTTGATAATGTAAAACAGCAAATTAAACAGGTAAAAGAAGCAGTTACAAAAAAATATATTCTACTACCAACTGCCTTTCTATTTCTTTGGCAAGCAACCCCAAATTCTGAATCAGCTTTCTTTTTCTTCTCCACAAATGAATTAGGATTTCAACCAGAATTTTTAGGTAGGTTACGGTTAGTAACAAGTATTGCTGGTTTATTTGGTGTTTGGCTATTTCAAAACTTTTTTAAATCTGTTCCATTTCGGAAAATTTTCGGATGGTCAGCAATTATTTCAACAGTTTTGGGAATGACTACTTTATTATTAGTTACTCACACTAATAGAACATTAGGTATAGACGACCATTGGTTTAGTCTAGGAGATAGTTTAGTGCTAACTGTGATGGGAGAAATTGCTTTTATGCCAGTGTTAGTTTTGGCTGCTAGACTTTGCCCGCCGGGAGTAGAAGCAACTTTATTTGCGTTATTAATGTCTATCTATAATTTAGCTGGATTGATTTCCCATGAAGGTGGTGCTTTATTAATGCACTGGTTAAAAGTTACAGAGACAAATTTTGATAATTTGTGGTTGTTGGTAATTATCACTAATCTCTCTACTTTATTGCCATTACCTTTACTAAATTGGTTGCCTTCATTTAATGCTGAAACAGAGCAAGAAGAAAATATTAATTCTTTACCACTATTAGAACCGGAACCAGCAGGTTCTAAAGTTGGCGGACATTATTTAATGCCAGAATATTTGCCAGAAATGATGCCTACTGCTGAAGTCAGAAGTCAGAAGTTAGAAGTTAGAAGTCAGAAGTTAGAAGTTAGAAGTTAGAAGTTAGAAGTTAGAAGTTAAATTTTTGCTGTCTCAAAAGGTTGACAAACTGTTTTTTTAATTTGCTAACATATACTCATATATGTTCATAAAAGCTATATGAGTTATGTTCCACTTAGAAAGGCCGTAGAAATACTTGGACTGCATCCGAATACATTACGGAAATATGGAGATGAAGGCAAAATCAAAATCATCAAAAACGAAGCCGGGCAAAGATTGTACGATACAAAATCCTACATCATGGGTGCAACTAGAGCTGCCACTATTTGCTACTGTAGAGTATCATCAGCCAAACAAAAAGACGACCTCAAAAGACAAATTGAGTTCATGCAAAACCGATATCCAGAATCAGAAATCATTAAAGATATCGGAAGCGGACTCAACTTTAAAAGAAAAGGTCTTAGAACCATACTGGACAGAATCTTGCAAGGGGATAAGCTCCAAATTATTGTTGCCTGTAGGGACAGACTCACGAGATTTGGATTTGAACTTATACAGTATTTGGTCGAACAAAACGGTGGAGAAATCGTGGTACTCGACCAAACTATACACTGTCCAGAATCAGAAATGGTTACAGACATTCTCTCAATCATTCATGTATTCTCCTGTAGAATCCACGGCCTCAGAAAGTACAAACAAAAAATCAAAGAAGATTCGGATTTACCTAAGCTGTGAACAAAGACAACTACTCAGACAATGGATAGGCGTTGCTAGATTCACCTATAACCGCACTGTTGAGTATCTTCAGCAACCTGACACCAAAGCTAACTGGAGAGCAATTAAAGGAGACATTTTAAGCAATCTCCCTGAATGGGCAAAACCTGTTCCTTATCAAATTAAATCTATCGCTGTTCGCGATGCTTGTATAGCAGTCAGGGAAGCAAAAGCTAAATATTCTAAGACTGGACAATTTCAGCAAGTAAAATTTAAGTCTCGTAAAAATCCAGTGCAGTCTTGCTATGTACCTAAGTCAGCAGTATCAGCTAAAGGTGTGTACCATACTAAGCTAGGTCAAATTAAGTTTTCAGAACCATTACCAGAGGGTTTTGGAGATTGTAGATTAGTCGCAGTTCGAGGTCAACATTATCTCTGTTTGCCAGTTGATGCACCTAAGCACAAAAGTGAGAATAAGCATCGAATTGTAGCTTTAGACCCTGGTGTAAGAAACTTTCTGACCTTATTTTCAGAAAATAGCTTTGGTTGGATAGGCTCTAATGATATGGGAAGGATTCAAAGATTGTGTCATCATTTAGATGATTTGATTTCCAGGTTAACTAAAGCTAAGTCTCAAACCAAGCAGCGTATGAAAAAAGCAGCTAATCGACTGAGGTCAAAAATTAGGAACCTGATAGATGAGTTGCACCACAAAACAGCTTTATTCTTAGTTCAAAACTTTGATGTAATTTTGCTTCCAACTTTTGAAGTTTCTCAGATGATCGCCAAGTCAAGCAGAAAAATTAGAAGCAAATCAGTTCGGCAAATGTTGAACTGGGCACATTATAGGTTTGAAGTGTTCTTGAAACATAAAGCTGCTGAATATAACAAAGTCGTTGTAGATGTTTCAGAAGCCTACACTAGCAAGACAGTTAGTTGGACTGGTGAAATTCTGAACAATTTAGGTGGCAAAAAAGTTGTTGCTGGCAGTGATGGCTTTCGACTCAACCGCGACTTGAATGGAGCGCGTGGCATTTTTATAAAAAGCGTGGTAGAACATCCTTCTCTCACTTTGGGAGATACCCCCTCAGTAATTTAATTACTGTGCATTGTTAATGTTTGTTAATAAAATAGTATCGGTTTGAGTCTACTATTGCGTATATCGCAATAGAGAGGAATAAAGTTTTGGTTTTTAATTTGTAATTAATTTATTTTTTGTCTAGATAGATTTTTGAGAATAGTAGGAGCGATCGCTCTAGGGAAAAATGGCTATTGGCAATGACTTTAAAGTTAGTCTGTTAAAAGGTTTAAACCTACTATTGCGTATAGAGCAATAGAGAGAAATCAAGTGTTGTTTTTTTGATTTGTGATTAATTATTGTTTACTTCTCCCTCACTCCCCTACTCAAGAAGTAGCCTTATCTTTGTATTTCATGTAATACTTTAAACAATTTAAAAATCAGGATTTAATTATGACAAATTTACAAATTGAACAACCTACATCTTATACTCTTGAAGATTGGAAAGGAGGATATGAATCTCAACCCAACGAATATGATTATTGGATTGATGATATAGAAGGTGAAATACCAGAAGATTTAAACGGTACTTTTTTCCGCAACGGACCAGGTTTATTAGATATTAACGGTCAATCTATTGCTCATCCTTTTGACGGGGATGGAATGGTTTGTGCAATTAGTTTTAAAAACGGTCGTGCCCACTTCCGAAATAGGTTTGTTAGAACCCAAGGTTATGTCGCAGAAAAAGCAGCAGGAAAAATTCTCTATCGAGGTGTTTTTGGCACTCAAAAACCTGGTGGTTGGTTAGCTAATATTTTCGATTTGAACAATAAAAATATTGCCAATACTGGTATTCTTTATTGGGGCGATAAACTTTTGGCTTTGTGGGAAGGAGCGCAACCTCATCGTTTAAATCCAAATAATTTAGAAACTATTGGAATTGAGGATTTAGATGGAATTTTACAACCTGGTCAAGCTTTTTCTGCTCATCCCAGAATTGAGAAAGGAAAAGATGGAAAAGGAGATATTTTAGTTAATTTTTCTGTGAAACCTGGTTTATCGAGTACCATCACTATTTTTGAATTTAATAGTCAGGGAAAATTACTCAAACGTTACTCTCATTCGATTCCTGGTTTTGCCTTTTTACACGATATGGTAATTACACCACATTACTGTATCTTTTTCCAAAATCCTGTTACTTTGAATCCTCTTCCTTTCTTTCTGGGATTGCGAGGTGCAGGTCAATGTTTGAAGTTTTCACCTAATAAATCAACACAGATTATTTTAATTCCTCGTGATGGTAGTAAAGCCATGAAAATTTTGGAAACGAAACCTTGTTTTGTATTTCATCATGCTAATGCTTGGGAAAAGGATGGGGAAATTTATGTAGATTCTATTTGTTATAAATCTTTCTCACAAATTGACCTGGGTGATGATTTTCGGCAGGTAGATTTTGATTCAATTCCAGAAGGTCAGTTATGGCGATTTAAGATTAATTTGTCAGAGAATAATGTAGAACATGAATTAGTTGAAAGTCGTTGTTGTGAGTTTCCGACTTTAAATCCGAGTAATGTGGGAGAAGCTTATCGATATTTATTTATTGGAGTAGCAGATAAGCCTAGTGGAAATGCTCCTTTACAAGCAATATTAAAGATTGATTGGCAAAAAGGAGAACGTCAAATTTTTAGTTTTGCACCGCGAGGTTTTGCTGGAGAGCCTTTGTTTGTTCCTTTTCCTAATGGGGTGAATGAGGATGATGGTTGGTTATTAATGTTGATGTATGATGCAGCGGAAAATCGGTCTGATGTTGTGATTTTGGATGCTCGTGATTTAAATAAAAAACCTGTGGCAAGATTGCATTTAAAACATCATATTCCTTATGGTTTGCATGGGAGTTTTACGCCTAATTATTTTGGGGAATAATTGATGTTTTGGAGAGATGGGGGGATAGGGAGATGGGGGGATGGAGAGATGGGGGGATGGAGACAAACCCGTAAACACTCTCCAGTGGGGAATTTAGCGAGATATCTATTAAAGTAATTGAAAAAATTATCAACACATATCCTATGACCAGATTCTATGTGCAATTAACCGGATTTGATATAATATTATATTCGGTTAAATAGTTATTATAATTAAAGTTCGTAGTAGGGCTTCAGCCCGAAATCAAGGAGTGGGGCTAAAGCCCTACTACGAACC
>NZ_JBNHER010000125.1:0-10701 GCF_050015975.1 Dapis purpurea BLCC-M126
TACATCGCTCTATTTGGCATACGCTATATATAGTGTCTTTGCGTAAGTCCTGATATTATCAAGCACTATGGTATTGATGTATGGCAGAAAATTGAATATTCTTTTGATAAAGAAGTAATTTAAAAGAGGTCGTTTCAATGAAGATAGTTCAAGGTTTAAATTACCAACAATGGCAAAAAAGAAATAAAGATAAATTCAAAACTTTGACAGTTTCACAACAAAAAGAAGCTCGAACAAAAGGATTTTTCAATCGAGGATGGGAGCAAGTCAAACAATCATGGGACATACTTATGTCTTTTGTCAATATAGTGAATAACAATCTTATCACTATGTTTGAACATAAACTTAATAAAGGCGATCTTATTGGTGCGATTAATCAATCACTCTATGAAACAGAATATATTGCAGAAGTTGTAGAACAGAAAGTTGACAAAATTGATCGACTTTTACAAAAAGCAACAGATATGTTTAATAAAACTAAAAAACGGTTTGCTACATACGAAACAGCAATGGAATATAGATACAATGATCAAACAACGACTTGATACACTATATGACGCTTCTGAAATCAAAAATATTTGGGAGAGAAATCAAAGATTACCATGTATTAAAGACCCAAAAGAGGGGTTGATAACTCCACATATGTATAGAGCTAATAAAGGTTCAAAACCGTGTCCCTATTGTGGACAAAAAATGGTGCATGGTAGACAATATTCTACTCAGTCTAAAGAAGAAGCCAAGAAGCGGGGTTATGAATACAAAACAGTTGATGGAAAACTATACATAAATCAAGCTGGTTCATCTTACTATCACCAACATTACGTTACTATTGACCACAAATTGAATAAAGCACGTTTCCCAGAAAAAATGTTTGATTATGATAACTTAGAAGCAATTTGTTGGCGTTGCAATAATCAAAAAAGTGATAATCTCATGTTTGAATTAGAACACAAACTAGAACATCTTAGATCATTGAAAGAGTCAGTTTTTAAGAGATATCCAAATCCACATAAATGAAATGTTGATATAGGAACGGGAAATATATTTCTATATCTCCTATCCTAATTTATTTACCAACATAATATTCCTACAATCTCCAAATCAAAATCCGCCCTCCTTCACCCCCACTAACTAAACTTTGACCATCCGGACTAAACTGCACTGGATGATAACCACAAAGACTATCCAATAACCTCCCAGTCTGTAAGCTCCATAACTTAACCGTACCGTCTATACTTCCACTAGCAAGAATTTGATTATCCGGACTAATAGCAACAGATAAAACTGCGCGAGAATGACCTTTTAAAGTATTCAATAATTCACCAGTACAAACATCCCACAACTTAATAGTTTTATCTTCACCCCCACTAACTAAAGTTTGACCATCTGAACTAAAAGCAACTGAATAAACACCCCCAGAATGGGCTCTTAATGTTCTCAGACTTTCACAACAACCTACCTGCCAAATTTTAATAAAACCATCAGCACTACAACTAGCAAAAATGTGATTCTGAGAATAATTTTTTTCTGTAAAAATATTGTTGACTTTGCTATAAGTTACACAGAAAACTCTGTCTAAATGTTCATGTAATTTATATAGTAATTCTCCATTACGTTGATTCCAAATTTTAATTGTATTGTCAGCACTTCCACTTGCTACAGTTTCACCATCTGGGCTAATAGCTACTGAAAAAATAGCACCATCACGATGACTATAAGGAGAACCTGAATAGCTATAAAATCTATCTGCGATTGTTTTTTTCTGTAGATTCCAAACTAATATTGTTCTGTCATCTCCAGCGCTAATAACTCTTCTACCATCAGCAGTAATAGCTATTGCATATACTTCAGCACTATGACCTAGAAATTTATGCAAAAGTTGTCTGGTTTTGAGGTTCCATAGTCTAATTGCTTTGTCATCACTACCACTTGCTAAAATAAAACCTTGGGCGTCTATGGCTATGCTGTTTACAGGAGCAGTATTATCTTTGATGATTTGTACAGTTTTCCATAACTGAGAGAGTTCTACATAGTTTCTGATTTTAGTTTTTACTGGCAGTAAATTTGCTTTTTTTCTGTCAAATTCTATGACATTATCTATTAGTTCTGATTGATGGTTGAGATGATTATTATATGATGATTTTGACGTAATTGGTTGGTAAATATCCTTATTATTATCAGATATTTCTATTTGTTTATAATCTGCTAATTGTCCTGATTTTTTGTTATTTTTCCATGCCTCTATTTCGGCCTGCACAATCACATCCAGATGAGATTTTTTTTTGTGTATTTGTAATTTCCCTAAAGATGTTTTTTCTGCTTGATTAGTATTTTGATATTCTGGCTTTGCCTTTCCTCTTTTAGTGGAAACCAGAGCAATTTCTATGAGTAATTCAGTAGCTGATTGATATCTTTCTTTGACTAAATCTTTGACTAATTTATCTAATATTTTTTCGAGATTTTCGCTGATTTTTTTCCCTTTTTGAATTAGATGCGATCGCCAAATTAATTCTCCACTCAATGGATCAAAAAGTTGGGTAGGTGGTACTTGAGTTAGTAAATGAATACAAGTCATACCTAAACTGTAAAGGTCACTGGCTGGATATGCTTTACCTCCCCGTATTTGTTCTATTGGCGCGTATCCTAATGTGCCAGTCATAGTACCCATTTTATTTGGGTCTGTTTGACTATTTAGTTTAGAAATACCAAAATCTATTAAAACTAATTGATATTTTTGATTTTCTCCAGTTAGTTGTGAATTTAAACTATTAATTCGTAATATATTCTCTGGCTTTATATCTCTATGTATTACTTGCTTTTCGTGAATAAATTTTAGTAATGGCAATATTTCATATAATATTTTCCAGATTTTTTCCTCACTAAATGCACCTTCTGCTTCCAATTCTTGTAGGAGGTTTTGTCCGGTAATTAATTCTTGTACCAAGTAGAGATTTTCATTTTCTGCAAAATAAGCATAAAAAGTAGGAATTTGAGGATGTTCACCTAATTTTAGTAATTGTTCTGCCTCTCTTTTAAACAATTCTGATGCTTTATTAGTAGAGACTAAACTGTGTTTTTGTGGAGAAAATTGTTTGACAACGCAAGGGGTATTAAATCTATCTAAATCCACTGCTAATAAAGTTCTGCCAAAGCTGCCATTGCCAATAGGTTTAACTACTTGATAATGTCCTCGCAGTAACAACTTTGAACCGCAAGTTTGGCAAAATTCGACATCGTTGGGATTTTCCGGTTGTTGGCAATGTAAGTTAAGGCAATAGCTCATAGAAAAAAATTAGTAAATTTAATATTTAATAGGAAGTTATACCGCTTCTTCTCCAGATTTATTGTGTACTCCTTAATAATATTCAAGAAAAATTTATAAATACTATATACTATTACTACTATTACTATGGTATCTATGATTCACTCTAATTGACAGAAAGCTCAGAAAATTAAATAAAAATTTAATGATTATTAGTCAACTCAGTATTGACGGTAAAAAAATAAATATGATACATATACTCTTAGAGATTGTTTGTAGAATAAGTATTAAGAAACTTGTTGATAAACTAAATCTTCAAGCTTGAATAAGGCCAAGGATTAAAATCACTCTACAGGCGTGGGGGTATCAGTATTAATACTCCTAAAGTTATGGTGAACTAGAAGTGACAAATGATTTTTTCTTCGCCTATTCCCTATTCCCTAAATTTAATTTAATTATGGAAAATACTGGTTGGCTTGATTTATTGATTGGTGCTGTAGCGATAACAATTTTAGTTGGCGGATTGATCTTATTGTTCAAAGGTATTTCTTCAATGCAAAAATAAAAACATGGCTTTTATAGCAGTTTTCACAAAGGCAGACTACAAAACTTCTTTTTATGAATTTAGAATTTAGAATTCAGAATTATTAAATTATCGAACTGTAGCAATTTTCCAGAAATGTTGAATAAAAAATTTATGCCTTCTGCCTTTAAGCAAAAATCTCTGTGCTCTATGTCAATTAAAACTGCTGTAATCTAATTACAATTAGCAAATATCAATTATCTCTTAGCTTTTTATTTTCCTACTGGAGATTTGAGAGACTGTTTCAAACAAAGATTAAGACAGTCTTCATTAATGGATAATGAATAATGGATAATTACCTCTGGTTAAAACCGTAACGGAATTGAAGATAAGGAAATCACAATTTCTTTTCTCGAGGGAAGATTGAATATGGCGTTTAGAGCTCCGCATAACGCTTGTTTTACTGGCGCAAAGCTTTCCTCTCGGAATGCTAACGGCTATCACCGACATGAAAAACGGAGTTATATGTCAGCAAAATGACCGCTTTTTCTCTTGAAATAGAAGGCTTTAAACTAAATTGATTAATTATCAATTATCCATTGGTAATGGTTAATTTATGTGGGTTAGGGTGAACAGTTTCCACCGCTTTTTCTCTTTGAAAATAAAGACTTTAAACCTAAATTATTTAATTAGGGTTTGGGATCAAAAGAATGAAAGTATTTACTGATATTGCTTTTGGCATTTTTAAGTCGGGAAAAAGTGCGCTTGCTTTGAGTTGAAAAGCCTCAACAAGTTAGTATTAACAGCAAGATTTGGACAGAGAAACTGAGGGATAATTCTTCCGACTGCCTTCTCCCTTATTCCTTACTCCTCCTGTCTACTTTCTCCTGACTCCTACCCTCAACCATAAGACTTTTGAGCGCAAACCATAATTATTAATTATTCAAGAAAGATTTATATCAAATCTGCTTACTTTGGGAGAATAAAATTCTAAAAGAGGCAACAATTGACTTGTAGCCCACATTCCGCACGTCAAGTTGTAGCATTAAAAGTAGTATAAAAACGGCAGCTTGGTAGGTATTTATACTATGTAGCTCCGATTCATTGACGTTTCTGAGGAGTCAAATTCTCAGGAAAATATTAAGCATAAATACTCAATTACTTACTCCTGTTGACCACTATAATTGTCTCCTGTCTCCTGTTTTTTATACTACATTTTGTCGTACGGAATGTAGGTTGTAGGGGTTTGGTCACCAAGCCAAAACCCTAGCAGGCATGAATTATACCAATAGTATCTGATTTGATATCAGCAGACAACAATTAATAAATACAGAATAATTGGTTGGAAATTTGACCCCAATCAATTTTAGAAACAATAGGTGTCAACTGATAACCGAAATGATCTATTTCCTAGCAAAAAAGCTAGTTATATTTAGCTTGGCTATACTTCCGAAAATAAGTTTGAAAAACCTGTTTAGCAACTGGAGCGGCAGAAACAGAACCATAACCACCATTCTCAACAATCACAGCGATCGCTATTTTTGACTGTTCGGCTGGCCCAAAAGCTACATATAAGGAATGGGACTTTTTTCCAATTAGTTCTGATGTACCTGTTTTTCCTCCTGTAAGTGGAATGGTACCATCATTAAGAGAGCGTGCTGTACCATAATCAACAACATCAATCATCCCTTCCTTAATCATATTCACATATTCAGGTTTCAACTCTGTAGGTATAGGTTTGATTTCTGGAGAATTAGTTTGATCTGCAAGCAAATGAGGCTTAACCTCTTTCCCACCATTAGCGATCGCTGCTGCTGCTACTGCCAATTCTAAAGGTGTGGCCAAAACTAGACCCTGACCAATTGCCATAGTAACTGTATCACCTAAATACCAAGCATCATTATAAATTTGGCGTTTATCTTCTTCAGTAGGAATCAGACCATTATATGTAGCAGGTATACCCAGAAGGTTTAAATTTTTGCCTCCTAAACCAAGTTTATATGCCCATTTAGCTATTTCTGTATGACCAATACTTATCCCCAACTTATAAAAAAAGGTATTACTACTATAAGCTAATGCAGTTCTAAAACCAATAGGGCCATATCCTCCGCTATGTTCCTTAAAACGAATACCTCCAATATAAATAGAGTCAGAAGTTTGGATAATTGAGTATGGAGAAAATTTGCTAGATCCCATAGCAGCAGCAGAAGTAACTATTTTAAATGTGCTACCTGGAGGATAACCTTGGAGCGCTCGATTTACAAATGACTGCTCTTGACTATGAAGACTTCGCCATTTTTCTTCAGCCACAGGTTTTGTAAAGACATTGGGGTTAAATCTGGGATAACTTGCCATTGCTAAAACTTCCCCTGTATTCACATCTAGAACAACTACTGCTCCTTTGCGAAAACCCAGAGCTTTTTCTGCTATTTTCTGAAGGTCTAGATCGAGGGTTAACTTGACTGTTTTTCCACCTTGAGGTTCTTTTTCTTCAAAGATTCTTATTTCGCGATTTTGGGCATTGACTTCTATGAGACGCTGACCCCATTTTCCTGCGAGTTGATCATTAGCACTAGCTTCAACTCCTATCCTACCAACCATCATTCTTAGTTGGTATTGGTGGTTAGTTTCTAGTTCTGCTGGTGTAACTTCCCCAAGGTATCCTATGACATGGGATGCTAATTGTCCATGGGGATAATAACGAGTGGATTCAGCTCTAATTTCTAAACCAGGAAATTCCTCTGCCCTTTCTTGTAAAGTGATAAAAGTATCAGGGCTAACTTGATAGGTAAGATGTATATTCCTTTCTCCTGAAGTAATGGCCTCTTCTACTTTTTCAATAATTTTGTTAGCTGGTATATTAATTATTGGGCTGAGTTTAGCTGCGGTAATTTTCCATTGCTCTTGAAGTTGTTCTTTCGGCCATAAGTATATGGAACGGGTTAGACGGTTAGATGCAAATGCTTTGCCATAACGGTCTAGGATTAGTCCTCGATTAGAGGCAACTGGAATAGGTCGAATGCGGTTTTTTTCTGCTCGTTCCCTATTGTGTTTACCTTGGATTAATTGGAGTTGGGCCAGACGAGTTACTTGTAGACCAATGATAGTTGTGGTCAATAACATCATGACAATTGCTCGGTAGATTAAGCGTGACCGATGTTCCTGATATGAGAGGTTATTCTCTTCTATTTTCCGGAACCCAAAAGAAAAAGAAAATTCGCGCACCATGATTTCTTGATTTATAAATAAGGTTTAAGGTTAACAATTGAATTTTGATTAGATGAAGTAGTTATTATTAAAGGGTAGGTAATGATTGAATAATTGCCAAGAGTTAGGGAGAAAAAAATAATAGTCTAATCTTGTAAAACTCAGAGCTAATGAGTGAGTAGCTCCATTAACAATGACTATATTTAAAATCTTTTATTATCTGTCTGTAATACCATGATTAATAGTAATACAAGTTATCAAATAATTAAGGTTTAAAGCCTTTCTTTTTCAGGAGAAAAAACGGTGGTTTTCTTGGGGCAAAACTTCGCACTTTGGAGTCCCACCGCTATGAAAAGCGGAGTAACTCTGTGTTAAGCATTCAATCATTAGTTAGCCTATTACAGCAGAACTGCTTCATTAGCAATTAGTTATTAAATCATGGTCGAGCGATTATAAAGTATTAGTAAAAGCCCATAGCGTAAGGATTACTTCTCCTGAATACTAAATTGAAATGACCTTATATTTAAAGATGGATAAATTCATGAATTTCATAATTATGTCGAAATTATGTCGAACTTCATATAGAATTGGTAAGTGTCTAGGAAAAATTAATTACCTAATTTTTTTCCCTGTGATTTTAAGAATATAGGCTGTTCAGCACCTAGAGTATTTATAATTAATTTTGGCTGCTCCTGCTAGTCTAATAGTTTTTCAGTAAAATGAGGTGATGGGAAGAATGCTTCAGATTTCCTGTAGAATCTAGCGTGTTTAAGTAAAATAAGTTATTCATGCATCTAAATACTTCACTTATGAAGTTTTTCCCTACATAGAGTGTGAAAAAAAACCTCGCACCCCACCTCCTTCTATCATTAACTATGCACCACCACCTAATTTTGGATAATTAATTACTTATAAAAAGCACCAGAGCTAACCGCAAGCTAGCTGAATACTTACAGCAATATTGACCATTAATCTCCTAAACACCAAGAAATAATTAGGAAAATTACTGATAGACATAACCACCGGGGAATATGTAGCCATTGTATTAAGTCCATTGGTTCTAAAATAAAGACACTGGTCACGAACCAACTAAATATCAATACCATAGTTATCAGAAATAAAGACATAATAGTAGTATTTTAAGGTAAATTTCAATAACTAATTTAATTCAGATTCGAGGATCATATTCAATGCTCTACTGAAGCCAAAATAGTATTAATTCAATTGGTTCTAAAATCAAGATACTCATCCTTAACTAACTAAATATCAATACTATACTTTGTTGATCGGAAATCAAGACATAATAGTAGTATTTTGACGCAAATTTAAACAACTAATTTGATTCAGATTCAAATATAATCTGAAGTGACATACTGAATTAAAAATCGTAAATTTTTATGTTTAAAACTCTTTTAGCTGACTTCCGAATTATCTTTGAAAGAGACCCTGCAGCTCGTAACTGGTTGGAAGTTCTCACTTGCTATCCTGGTCTTCAGGCTTTAGTGTTTTATCGTCTTGCCCATAGTTTGTATTCTCTGAAACTTCCTTTCTTCCCTCGCTTCATTTCTCATATAGGCCGTTTTTTGACCGGGATTGAAATTCACCCTGGAGCTGTTATTGGTCAAGGTGTATTTATTGACCACGGTATGGGTGTTGTGATTGGGGAAACTGCTATTATAGGAGACTATTGCCTGATTTACCAAGGAGTAACTCTTGGCGGTACTGGTAAAGAAAGTGGCAAACGACATCCTACTTTAGGAGATAATGTGGTTATTGGTGGAGGGGCAAAGGTTCTCGGTAACATTAATATTGGTAGTAATGTTCGTATTGGTGCCAGTTCTGTAGTGCTTGGGGATGTTCCTTCTGATTGTACAGTCGTGGGAATACCAGGTAGAGTTGTATATCGTTCTGGAGTTAAGGTAAATCCTTTAGAACATGGTAGTTTGCCTGACTCTGAAGCTCAAGTTATTCGTGCTTTGGTTGATCGAATTGATGCTCTTGAGGAACAACTAGAAAGTTTACAAGGTAAATTATCAGGATCTCTTTTAGTGAAGTCTGATGCCCAATCTTCTTTCGGTCATCCCGATCATAGTTTCCAAGACCGAGCAATTCAAACTTTTTTGGATGGCTCAGAAATTTAACCACATCACCAGGAACTCCTCACCTACATTTAGGAGGGCTGATTGATACATAGGCTCAAATTTTGTTTGAAGGAATGGGTATTGTAGTTAGCTTGGAATGAGGAGGAAAAGATTTTTGATTAATAAAAGTAATTTTCTAGTAACCAAAAGTCTCTCCTACCTTTTTTCCTCCTCTTTATTACTAAATTACTCAAGGTTTTGACATCTCCGGTTATTGAAAACCCTGAATTCTGTGGTTAGCCCACCACAAAAATGAAGTAACTCTACACTTAAACTTAGATGGGAACTAAAGGCTGTATTTGATATTTGATTTTTCACGACATAATAACCACAGGGTTTAGTTCTTTTAAAGATGTCAAGGATTAATGGCTTGAGTAAACCAAGTTTTATGGTTATCAATTTGATAAAGCCAGCGATTTTGTGGCTCTCCTCTTAGTTCTAAATGCTCGACTTTTGTAGGGTATAGCAATAATAGGCAAAAGTTAAATAGGGGATTGGCTAAATTAGGTGGAGGTAATTCAAAAGCACTGGCTTCTACTTTACTTTCTACTGGATTTGGCCAGGTAAATTGCTGTCTGGCATTGTCTGAAATTTCTTGCCATGTAGTTTGTCTAGCTTTAGTAAGTTTGGGATGAGGATTATTGGCTTTGACTAGGGTAAGTTTGCCACTGAGGCGAAATTGTTCTCTGGTTTTGGGAAAGTACCAACAGACTTCTCCCCAAGGATTTTTTTCTATTTGCTCTACTTTTTGGCTACGACTGTCAGTGATGAATTTTAGCTGATTAGTTTGTTCTAAAAAACCTCGGAATACAACAGTACGATTTGTCGGTTTTCCTTCGAGAGTGACTGTTGCTAACTGGAGATAACGAGCATAGGTAAGGCTTTGGTTTTTATATATGGCTCTGGCTAGGGGCGATCGCCAAGTTGCTAGCTCTTCTTCCTCTACTGAGTTAAGTTCAGTCATTCTTTGGTATATTTTGGAGTTTTTTTGTAGAGAGTTAATATTAAAGGTTTTGATTTTAGATTATAGTTACTGTTCACTTATTAGACTTTATCAGATATAGGTCTTCATGGCAATATATTATGGTCAATTTTCCTGGTTAAGGTGAGATTGATGACTGCTAGAAAATTAGTACGTCATGTCAGATTTTGAGTTGCTTTTAGGAGATTTTTCTCTGATAACAAAAAAACTTTTTATACTTAAAATTAGCAAGTTAAATTAGTGTATTTATTGATAGGTAAAATAGATTATAATCTTCGTGAATTTTAGTTTATAGATGCTTAATTATTAACTTTTATATTCAACAGCAAAGTATTATTTTATACATAAAATTAGATAATGCAGTAGCAGAGATATACTTAGAAGTACACCATAGCATAGAATGATCAAAATTTTGATCGTTAGTTGAAATAGGGAAAATTCTATAAGTTATCGTCAAGAGTAAAGATAGCAAGATAATATAAAAATTTCTTCAGCAATTAACAATTACCTCTCCTCTAATAAAGGATCGACGCTTACAGCGCTTTTCAGTTGAGTAGACCACAAAACTGTTGTAGGAGTAATGAGT
>NZ_JBNHER010000126.1:0-42101 GCF_050015975.1 Dapis purpurea BLCC-M126
CTCATTACTCCTACAACAGTTTTGTGGTCTACTCAACTGAAAAGCGCTGTAAGCTCCCTATCATGGGAGTTCTTAAAAAAAATTCTGGATTTTATTTAATTCTCATAATTTTTTATTAAAAATCCTTGCTAATCGGTAAATTTAGCCAGGCACTTAACTCCTGAGCAAGCCAATCAACCTCAGGGGGAGTTAAACTGATAATATTATTACCCAGTGTAAATTTCTTTGTTCCTGCCCAAATATTAATTTCAGGAGGTATTGTCCAATTTTCTCCTTTGAAATCTTTTTGAGATGAAACGGAGGTGAGTTCAATTTTGATAATGTTCTGTCGAGAAGCAACCAAGGGTAGCCAGCACTTCAAGCCAAATATTTCCAGAGAGCGATAAATTTTTGATTGAGTAATACGAAGTCTAATTGTTCCAAATAAACTCAAGATAATTATCCTAATTTGTCGTAGAACAAGTAAAAAAAACAATATAAAGCCCATTACAGTGGCTATAGGGATAACCCATAAAGTAGGATTCCCATATATCGCAAGTATAATGTTAAATACTATATAACTTATAATAGTCACCATCATAGCAAGTAATCCACTAATTGGAATAGTAAGAATTGTAGATAAGATTAGTTTTGAAGAGAATCTACCTAGTGGAATAACAATCTCCAACAGATGTCTGGTTTTAGTAACTTGAACTCTGCTACCATCAGGTTTGGTAACGGCAGTCAACTGATTTTTTCCGAGGTTGGATGTTTCTAGAGCTTCTAATGCTTGTTTTACTGATTTCAGCCGTAAATCTATACTTGGCTCTGTCATTGATTTCAGCCAGTCGATTAGATGTGGACTGAGATTAACCTGCTCTTCAAACTGGATACACATCTGCTCTTGAGGTAATTGATCGGGATGTTGTCCGGTTGCCAAATAAATAAGAGTCGCTCCCAAAGCATATAAATCTGAAGCAGGTGTAGTTTTTCCCCCAAATTGTTCAAGTGGCATATAGCCATAAGTGCCAACAATTGTCCTGGTTCCACCATGTACTGCCGTTTGAACTGAACCCAAATCAATTAGGTAAACTTGCCCAATGCTATTACCACTACGGTCAGCTAATAAAATGTTACTGGGTTTAATATCCCGATGAATCACAGGTGGTTGACGGCTATGCAGGTAATCTAAAATTTTTAATAGCTCTTTGGCGATCGCTTTGATATCATTTTCGCTAAAGGTACGACCAGACTCTATCCAGTCGGATAACGATTTAGCCTCAATATAAGTTTGAACTAAGGCAAAACCTTTTCCTAACTCCATCTCCACATCGAAGTAATCCAGGTATTGAGGAATAGCTGGATTTTCGAGAAATTTCAGCACTTCAGCTTCCCGTTCAAACAGTTTCAGATGTTCCCAAGTAAAGTCGGGGCTGAATAGCAACAACTTAACGACAACTAACAAATCTGTTTGTAACAGGACTTACGCATGAGGTACGAAAAACTAGGATTTGAGATTGCTTCCCTGTCGGTCGCAATGACGAAAATACGTTGTACTGCGTAAGTCCTATGTAAGTCATTAGCAAGAAAAGTTCTACGACCAGTTTGACCACCAAGTACAGATTGGATGCGATAGCGATCGTGTAAAACTTGACCAATGAATTGCTCCATCACTTTTGCTGTTAATTTAGATAGTTGGACTGAACTAATTGGTTTTCGTCCCGAGGTTCTTTTGAGAGGATAATGCGACTAAACCAACGTTAAAATAACTTTGATTTAATGTTAGGTATTTTTATTATGGGTATTTTACTGGAAATTAATATATCAAATCCCTTTAATTCTAATAGGACTTACGCATAAGGTAGGAAAAACTAGGATTTGAGATTGCTTCCCTGTCGGTCGCAATGACGAAAATATGTTTTACTGCGTAAGCCCTATGTAAGTAAAACAAAATTGTCTGATTGTACTAACTAGCAAAATCTTTATCATCCTGTTTCCTCATGTTCGTCCCCAACCCAACGACTCCCCTATCTGACTCCTTAACTTATACCGTTTCACGGAATTCAAAAGTAAAAAGTCAAAAGCGAGTGTGTAATTCTGAGGTCCCCTACGGGGCGTATAAAGTGCGGAAGTAATTCCGCACACAGCCCCTCCAGAATGTAAGACACACTCAAGACAGTCAAAAGTTAAAAGTAAGATTTTATAGGCTCAAAACTTTAACTATACAGTAATTTCAGGAAATTCTTTCACATCTAAGAGTTTGAAACTATTTGTCACATCTTTAAAGTGAATTAGTATCAAATATAAAGGTTTAACCAGATTTAATAGAATAGAATTTAATCGGCTTGACATTACACTATTGCTAAGAGAAAATTAAAAGATTTGCATTAACTTATATAATTTTGAAAACAATGGCTTTCATTAGACCATAATCAAGATTTTTAGTGTAAGCTTTTTGATTACTACTGGGTATATATTCTAATCTTTAAAAATAATTCTCAGAAGCACTAACTGAAAAATTAATTGTCAAATCTCAAATCTATAATGACATCTGGCACCTGAAAAATGACTAATCAACAAACTCTCAGGCGGAAACTCTTAGACTTAGACAACGGTAACTACAAAGCCTATAGAGACATTCAAGGTAGTTACGAATTTCCTGACTTTACACTAATTATTGACTATGTTCAGGGAGACCCTTTTGCCGCCCCTAGTAAGCTTCGGGTACAGGTGCCTTATACAGTTACTGGCTTTCCTCCAGAACTTTATAACAATCCCATTCGGGAAATGGCCCTACGAGATTTCCTAACCCGTAAATTTGATAGACTGGCCTACGAAGTAAGTGGACGTCGTGGAACTGGCAAGAGTGGGATGATAGCAATTACGAAAATGGGGCAGGAAGTTCTAGAAAGGACATCAGTATACCTGATTAAGTTGGCCCCCCCAGCTCCTAAACCTGCTCCTGGTACAAACCCAGCTTTACAAAGGGCAAAACCAATAAAATTAAGCAATCAAAAGGGTGTTGAAGTCCGATTAATAGTAGGATTACCTGCTGGTGGTCGTCGGATTTTAGGTAGGCAAGCAGCAGAAATGCTTTGTGATGATATCCCTTATATTGTTCACCGGAGTCTCAAATATGAACAATTAGATGCAGATGCTTGTCGCCGTCATGTAGAAACTGTAGAAGATACAGATTGGTTACGGAAACAGTTGCCAGAAAAAAATTTAGTGGCTTTTGTGGCTAATGGAGCTATTTTACCTCGTCGGAGTGGGGTTGATGATCGCCCTTTATCATCTGAGGAAGTAGTCCCATTTAAGTCTCCCCCTTCTCTGGAGGTAGAGTTTGAATGTCCAAATCAAGGTAAAATTTCTGGTATGGGAATTCCTCAAGGGGTGACATTAATTGTTGGTGGTGGTTATCATGGTAAGTCTACTCTCCTCAAAGCAATTGAAAGAGGGGTGTACAATCATGTTCCTGGCGATGGACGTGAATTTGTGGTGACAGATCCGGCAGCAATTAAAATTAGAGCGGAGGATGGTCGTAGTGTTGCTGGCGTAGATATTTCTCCTTTTATTAATCAATTGCCTCAAGGTCGTTCAACTACTCAGTTTACGACTGAAAATGCTAGTGGTAGTACCTCTCAAGCTGCAAATATTATGGAAGCTTTGGAGGCAGGTCTGGGAAATAGTAAATCTGAAGAAACTGAAACTACAGAAACTGAAACTACAGAAACTGAAACTACAGAAACTGCAACTACTGCTACTCCCCCTGTGTTATTAGTGGATGAAGATACAGCAGCTACTAATTTTATGATTCGCGATCGCCGAATGCAAGAACTTATTTCTAAAGATCAAGAACCAATTACGCCTTTTATTGATAAGGTACGACAGTTATATAAGGATTATCAAGTCTCAACTATTTTAGTTATGGGTGGTACTGGTGACTATTTTGAGATGGCAGATAAAATCATTGCGATGGAAAACTTCCAAGCACAAGAAGTTACAGAAAAAGCTAAGGAGATCGCCGAAAAATATGCCACTGGTCGTACTGCTGAAGGTGGTGAAAAATTTGGTGAAATTCGAGCCCGAATACCACAACCAGCAAGTTTAGACCCCAGTCGGGGGCGACGAGATGTGCGTTTAAAAGTGCGAGATGTTGATGAGGTAATATTTGGAAATGAAGATGTTGACCTTTCTGCAGTCGAACAATTGGTGAGTAAAGATCAACTTAGGGCAATTGGTGCAGCTATGGTTTATGCTAAAAAACAATATATGGATGGCGATCGGACTTTATTAGAAATTATTGATGCTGTCATGGCAGATATTGAATCCAAGAGTTTGGATGTTTTAGTTCCTTTTCCACAAGGAGATTTAGCTCTATTCCGACGCTTCGAGTTAGTTGCAGCGATAAATCGTCTGCGAACTTTGACAGTTAAATAATCAGGAATTGCTAATATAATACCATTTGGACAAAAGATTATTACAGTAGGGGGTTGGGTTACCTCACCCCTACAGAAGACTAGCTATAGCAGTCGCCATTACTGACGCTGACATTCTCACGCTTCTCAAATTGGGAAGTACCTATAGCTCAGGTTTACTAGTGATTTGAATGGTGCTAGGTGTATGGCGAGAGTTGAACCTACTATTGGGAAAGTGAATGTTGGCTGTTTGACCAGCGTGGAAACACAAATAATGAGTCTGATTCTCGAAGCTTTTGCCCAAGCCCAGGGAATTAATCGGCAGCATCCAGCATTACTGGTACTGGATGGAGCCCGATGGCACATCACACATAACTTATAAATCCCCCCGGGTCTGTTTTGAGAGTTTCTACCTACTTATACCAATTACCATAAACTTTGCTATACTTGCATTTTCTATTTCTCAATATTATTTGTTGTAGCAAATACTTGATATTTGGTAACTTCAGTTATGAAGGAAAGTTATTTTTGCCAGATTATAAGTGTAGCAATATTTTTGAGAATTGGTATTATTCTCCTGAACTACAGCCTGCTGAGAGGCTGTGGCTATTACTAGACGAATCAATCATGAATAAAGTTTTTGATTCTCGCTGAAGTTCTGAAACAGATAATCTACGTTCGCGCAGCGGAACGGAGTTCTATCGCTGTTGTCACCTAATCAAACAATCCAGAAATCTTCCGGGCAATAACTCAATTTCACTGGTGGCCGTCAACCATTTGCAATGTCTAATTAACCGGATTCTATATAATATCATGTCCGGTAGCATTGGTATTGTATAGAGAAGGTAAGGAAGAAGGAAGAAGGAAGAAGCTTTGAGAGAAGAAAAAACCTTAAATATGGTGGATATTTTCCCGGATTTTACACAAACGATACCAACGGACATGATATAAATCCTGACTCCTGTACGTCGCCAATCCGATGGCTTCCCTACCTGAGTGCTGATTTTTTGTACTATATTTTGAAGTGTGGAATGTAGTCTCTAAGCAAGAAAATAGAAAATTATAACTAAATTCACCAACGCATTTATTGTGATATTATCGAGCTGTTAAGTAGAATTTGATATGGATTACACAAATAGAAAATCTTGATTAGAGCACTTTAACTCTTGAGAAGAATTTAGTATGAAAGTAGCACAACAAAATAGTATCAGAATAGATTTCCTAAAAAGATGGCTCCCAATTGCTCTAATCCTATTGTTAGCAACTGTATTACGTCTATATCAACTTGGTACAGAAGGTTTGTGGTTAGATGAAATGTTTAGTATTGGTTCAGCTCAGAACGATGATACAAGTTTTGGTAATTCACGAGTTGTTTATTTCTTTCTTCTAGGTTTTTGGATGAAGTTTGGTACAAGTGATTCCTGGTTAAGAGGGTTAGCTGTAATTTTTGGGATCACTAGTGTCTTTTTAATTTATAAGCTAGCTCTTCAAATTTCTGAAAAGCCAGTAGCCTTAATTGCTGCTTTGATAATGGCATTGTCACCACTATTTATATGGCATTCACAAGAGATTAGATATTATACCCTCAGTACCTTTATAACAATTGCTGGAAGTTTAGCTTTGATCTATGCTCTCGAAAATCCCAAAAATTTCTCTCTTGGCTGTTGGAGTATAGCAAGACTTCTAGCAATTCTTACAACTCCTCTTAATATTACTTTACTACTACCAGATAGTATCATATTTGGCTGGAAGTTTCGCCAACAAAAACGATGGTTAATAGTTTTTGGAACTGGGCTATTGTTTATTTGCATTTCCTGGCTTCCTACTGCATTTGATCTAGCTACTGTTTTTGGGCCTCAATTTATGGATGGTTGGGCAAAGGAATTACCTAAACCAGATATCAGACATATTATTGCTAGGTTAATTGGTTTTACAGTCTTTTGGCCACCATCAGTCTTTGAGTCAAAAGATGTAAATGCGATCGTTCTTAGTTATTACAAGTTAATTACTTTGGTATTGATTTACTTGTTGGGTGTTGCCCTATTTATTGCTTTTAAGAAGAGGTATCACTCACCAAAGTTAATCTGGGTAATGGCTTGGGCTTTCTTACCTGCTGCTAGTATCTTGTTTATCTCATATATCAAAAGCAACATCTGGATAGATCGTTACTTAATTTTTGTCAGCCCATATATTTTTATTCTTTTAGCAGAAGGTTTTATGCAGATTTGGCATTGGCAACGTCAAATTGCTATTGTTTTAGCTATTTCATATCTAGTCGCAGTAGGAGGAGGATTAGGAAATTACTACACGACTCTGTATCGCGATGATTGGCGAGGCGTAGTACAGAGTATTCGTAGTAATGAAAAACCTACCGATATAATCATTTATTATTCACCTATTTTTTATGAGGGGCGTAAGGATTATTCTTTAACTCGTTATTATAATGGTCAACTACCACTATATCACATTCATAATTCTCCGCAGGCTGATGAATGGGGAAGTTTAGAAACAGAGCAAGAGTTGAATAATTTGTCACCTATTAAATCACGCTTATGGTTAGTATGTTGGAAGTTATGCGAACAGAAAAAAGATATGAAATCTATCCAAGAAACTATTGTTGGTACAAAGTTTCAGGTTGAGAAAAAATGGTTTAGTAAAAGTCCGGTTACACAGCCTCTTGAGGCATATCTTATAACACCAGATGATTAATTATTTTGTCAAAAATACTCTAACTTTGCTGTAGGTATAAATTTGAAAGAAAAAACCTGGATTCTTGCAAAAAATTAATCTCAATCAAATTTAATTGGGCAGATAATTCTATTGCCTTAATCCTATTTTTGTATATGCTAATATAAAATACGGTTATACAGTAATCGCAAAATTACTTCCTCTTAATACAGATGTTCTATAGAACTCATTTGGTATCTTTTCCTGAAAGACAAAGGCTTTAGGAAAGCCGTTTTAAGGAGCCTAACAACTATAAGGGTTCAGGAAACTGAAAAATTATGAAAAATGACTGCCAAAATCATAAAACCTAGATGGGTACTGGACTTGTAATTTGTTAAATAGATCTCAAATTGGTTCTATATGAATATGGATTTAAAAATTTAATAGTTATCCTTATCTTTCTTCTGATTCCTGACTCCTGATTCCTGATTCCTGACTTCTGACTTCTCAGTGAGACGATAACTAATTACCGAATAATTATTAATTATTAATTATTAATTAAATAATTCAGGTTTAAAGCCTCCTCTTTCAAGAGGAAAAAAAGAAATAATATTTCCTTATATTCAATCCTCTCGGTTTTAACCAGAGGTAATTATCAATTATCCATTATCAATTATCAATTAATGAACCAGATTCTATATGACTTCAGCTATACATTCAATCTCCAATACCAATTTCAGAAAATATTGCTACAGTCACGACACAGGGAACAGGGAATAGGGAAAGAAAAACATAATAAAAAAGAGGAAAAAATGTTGAATTTTTATAATTTATGAATAAATCACAAATTAAGATGTAACTGCCTATCCATGAATTTCGTATAAGTAGGTGAGGATAAAGGTTCGCGCAATATTAGAGGGCCGGTGAGTGAGAACTAGATCGTGCTTATGTCAAGACTTTCGGTTAAACACGCCCCTACAATTTTTTTAAAGTTTAATTAGACCTACCTACTTAATATATGAAATAATAAATAAATAATTTTTATGATTAAAAATAAAGATAGAAACTTTCTGTAAGTTGTAATTTTTTAACTCACCTCGTGTGAATTCTATTTAACTGTTCTAAAGCCCATTTTGCTGTTTTTTCAACTTCTGGATCTGGGTCATATTCTGCTTGTTGCAAGAGATTCGTTATTTGAATAATTAACTCATAAATTCGTGTTAAATCTCGGATAGCATTTTTTCTAACTTCTGCATTATCATTCTGAAGCGATATTGCTAAAGCTCTACTCATTGGTTTTAATGTTTTAGTACCAATTTCCGAGAGAGTCGCTAAAATTAAACTTTGCTGTTTAGAATCAGAATCTATGAGTAAATTAACTAATGGTTGAACAGCTCTAGAATCTCCTTTTTGACCAAGCTCCCAAATAGCTTGATGTCTTTTCTCGGGCTCAAAATTGTGTAATTCATTAATCAATTGCTCAACAATATTAACTTGAGGCAAAGGATAATTATTTGCTTGAGTAGTAATTTTGGAATCTTGAACTATATAATTTTCTTCAGTTGATTTTGATAAATTTAGTGGAATTTCTTTTTGCTCATAATTATTATCTTCTTGGCGATCTATAGAAGAATTACTATCAATTATAGGAAATGTTTCTGTTTCAATTTCTTGATGATGCAGTTTGGAGCTATTCTCGGAAATTGGTATATAAGGATTTTCCCTTAAATCCATTCGTTGTGGAGGAACAAAAGAATCTAAAGAATTTTCTGTATTGGCCATGGAAGAGTTTTCTGGAGATGCTGGCCATTGAGGATGATTAAGATTGGGATAGTTAGTTTCTAGATCAGGTGAAGTTGCTTCTGGTACTTTCTCTGGAGATGATAATTCTTCTGGATCTAAATCTTTAGGTTGATGATCGTCAAACAGCTTGAGTAAAATAAATACTGCAGTGCCAGTAACTAGAACAGATATTATGCTCAACAGAAATAGTGTTTTCCGTCCTCCTAGAGCATTGAGTATGGAACGAACTGGTTTAGGCACTTTTGAATCAGAAGAGTTCGATTTTTTTTTCTTGGTCTCAGATTCCTTACTTTTTGAGTCACTATCTTGAGCAAGATACAGAGGAACTGGATAACTTTGATGAGATTGTTGTAGGTTTACTGTTTTGGTAAAGGTACGATTGCTAAATTCCCCAATGCTAGAATCATCAATGATAGCTCTACTCGCAGTTGGAGAAAAGCAGCAGAAAGTCAACCATGTAATAATAAAAAAAGTGGATTTGTGGTGGAGCATGATGTTCTTTCAGGAGTTTTCAGAGGCAACTTTTACAGACTGATAGGTCATTAGAGTTTAGTTTTAGCTTCGCTAATATTAGTTAAAAATAGGCTATTAGTTAAAAATAGGCAAATTCTGAAAATTTTAGCTACAAAATATCTAAACTTTACCTACAAAACTAGTACTTTACATTACAGATAATTAATTATAAATACATCATAAATTTAGCACAAAACAGTAAAGTAAAACTAAATATTAAAAAATAGTCTAATGCGAGGATAAGTTTAAGGTAATACCAAATTTTGACTGTCCCTGGGGTTGGGTATGGTTAAGACTAGAGGTTGGACTAGTAGTTGACCATCTAGATTCTTAGTCGCTACTAAAATCTCTGAAATAATAGTAAAAAATTCTGATTACACTAGGACAGACTCCATGGAAATTCACTTAAATAATATTACAAATAATTTCACACCCTAGGGTATGAAATTATCACTGGAAATAATTGTCAATTCAAACTTGGCTGCTCATACATTCCTTTTTTTGACTTTTGACTATATTATTTTGACGTTTGTTTTAATAAAATTGTACAGATGTATCTCAAAGATAACACATAACATAGATAAATATGATAGTTAGCTAAGTTTAGCACCACTAATTCATGGGCAAGGTAAAAATTATAAAGGGTAAGGGGTATAGTTAGTGTGCAATTATAGAGAAAAGATTTTTTATGAATAAAAATAGTTGCATAGTCAAAAAAATGTAGCCTACCTTCTGACCTCTACCTCCTGCTTTAATTAGCTATAATCAGAAAAAAGAATTGGCAGTGATTATGAGCTATTGTATTAATCCTAATTGCTCTGACCCAGAAAATAATAATAATCCATTATATTGTCAAGCTTGTGGCTCGAAATTATTAATAGAAGGGCAATATCAAGTTGTCAAAAAACTTAGTGACAATCGTGGGTTAGCTATCTACGAAGTAGAAGTAAAAGGAGAAAAAAACACTGAAATTCTCAAAGTATTATATATAGATCATCCTGAATGTATTTCTCAATTTCAAGAACAAGCTAAAGTATTAGCAGAACTTAATCATCCTGGAGTTCCTCAAGTAAAACCTGGTGCATATTTTACATTTTTGCCGAGAAATAGTAATCAAAAATTACACTGTTTAGCGATCGAAAAAATTCTTGGAGACAACCTACAAACTTGGTTAGGAAAAAACAATTCACCTCTGAGTCAAGAATTAGCTCTTGAATGGTTGACTCAACTCATAGAAATTTTAGACTTATTACATAAAAAACAATTTTTCTATCAAAATATTCAACCAAGTAATATTATTATTCGTCCCAATGAGCAATTAACATTAACTAATTTTTCTCTACAGTTACAGTCAGCAGAATCAGATTTTGTTGCCCTAGGATATACTTTTATTTATTTGTTAACTGGTCAACTGCCATCTACATTCTTAAATCCTGATACTAATACATTAAACTGGCGAAGCAAAGTTCCTAATATCTCACCAAAATTAGCAGATTTTATTGATGAATTAATTTCACAAAAACAGCAAAAAAATACTCAGATACTCTTACAAATATTAGAAAGATTAAAAAATAATTTATCTCAACCGTTAATCCCCCAAAAATATTATCCAGTTAAGAGAAAATTATTCTTAGGTACAGCAATTTTACTTCTAGGATTAGGTGCAATTCAAATTTTTAGTCATTTCCAACAGAGATTAAATCCTGAAGCATTTTTTCCAGAAAATAAGCAAAGGCAAATTAAATATGAGAAACTAGAGAAATTTTTCTCTCAAAATAAAGGTAAATTTCTAGTAGGAGGAATAGTTTTAATCTTAGCTCTAGGAGGCAGTCATTTTGTTGGTTATTTTCGGATTCATCCCAAACATTTAAGGTTAAGTTTGCCGAACGGAGTTTCCTTAGAAGGAACTTTGAGTACAGATTCAGAAAGAGTTTATTCTGTAGTTATTAGTCAAGATGGGCAAATTTTAGCGTGTGGTAATGGTGATGGTACTATTCAAGTTTGGCATCTGGAAATAGGAGAAGAATTAGATATAGAAGAACTAGGCATAATTGAAGGTCACACTAATGATGTAGTGGCGATCGCTATTAGCAAAGATGGAAATATATTAGCTAGTGGTAGTTATGACGGCACGATTAAAATTTGGCATTTAGAAACAGAAACAAAACTAACTTTGCAAAGTCATTTCCTCCGAGTTACTTCTATTGCTATTAGTCCTGATGGAGAAAAATTAGTGAGTGGTAGTAGTGATGATTCTATTAAAATTTGGCATATACCTACAGGAAAAATGCTGCATACTTTTCGTGGTCATTCTGACAGTATTTATGCAGTTAATATTAGTCCTGATGGAAAAGTTTTAGTTACAGGTAGTCACAATAATATTAAAACTTGGAATTTAGAAACAGGAACAGAGATTTATACATTAGTTGGTCATCAAGGCAGAATTTTATCTGTTACTGTTAGTCCTGATGGAAACAAAATAGCTAGTGGTAGTAGCGATAAAACTATTAAAATTTGGCAGTTAGAAACAGGGAAGCTTTTACGCACTTTAAGCGGTCATGGTAATGAGGTTAATTCTGTAATTATTAGTCCGGATAATCAAACTTTAGTTAGTGGAAGTAAAGACCATACCATCAAAATTTGGCATCTAGAAACAGGGAAACTTTTACGCACTATTAAAGGGCATTCTCGATGGGTTAGTTCCGTTGCATTTAGTCCTGATGGAGAAATTTTAGCTAGTGCTAGTTTTGATCAAACTATTAAACTTTGGAAATTGGGATAAGAATTCAGTTATCAGTTATTAGTTATAATTTGAGGCAATTTCTGAAATAGTTAAATGCTTTATTTTCCTATAAACTTCTTGATCTGATTGAGCAACAAAATCTACCATTTTTCAGTTCTTTTTTTGTCTTTTATTCCAATTTAGTAAAACAATTTTATAAATAATCTTGAGCAATTGAAAGACTTTTCTTGATGTCTATGAGGCTAAAAATCAAGCATTACGTTTGTGTCCAAGGAACGCTTATAGCGGTTTTCACAAAGGTAGACTACAAAAATTCTTCCTTCTTCCTTCTTCGTTTCAACCCAAATCTCTGTACTCTATATTAATGAAAATTGCTATAATAGCTGCAAATAGACAAAAAATAGATAATAAACGTCAAAAAAAAAATAGTTAGAGGGTGTGCCTCCTAAATTCTGAATTATTTAGGTTGCTAAAGGGAAATATTATTTTATTGTGTGAAATTATTCCGGCTTTTTCATGTTGCGCTTTTCATACCCACCCTACATCAAGGCTTAATTTTTTATATCTTCTTTTTCCCCTCCTGACTCCTGACTCTTAACCCCTAACTTCTGAACATACTTATTTTATTCAGAAGTGCCTGGGGAATACTTTTGACTTCCACGAAACGGTTAACATTCTCAAAGCTACTCGCTTTTTTTCTGGAGCGGGTTACCTGGTAAGTGTTAGATAAAGATGAGTACATATATGAAAGCCTTAACTACTAGGGTTAAAAGCAGATCCTAAACTATCACCATATAATTATAAATTACGGGACTTACGCAGTACCTCTATATATGGTTTATAGTTTGGTCAATATTGCCGATATTTTACCTATAATTAGTGCCCTTGCGTAAGTCCTGAATTAGTCAAGAATAAACAGTAATTCTCAATATTTGAGAGAGGAAAAAACCATGAAAACTAGCCTCCAAAATAACACAAAGTATGCCTCAACTCTACCTCAAGAGCAAAGTAGACGTAAAGAACAATTCTCCTTAGATCGCTTTAAGAGAGGTAGATCCTGGGCAATCTCTCTGGTGGCAGCCGGACTCTTAGCTCTATCCACAGGCATTTATCTAGTCCGCAACCAGGCCAGAGGCCAACCAGCAATTCTCGAAACCCTCACGATACCAGTTCAAGCCCAAGATTTACTAGTTAGAATCACAGCTAGTGGTGAAGTTCAACCGATACAAAGAGTTAACCTCTCTCCGAAAAATCAAGGCCGTTTAGCAGAATTGTATGTTGAACAGGGCGATCGCGTCCAAGCAGGCCAAGTTATCGCTCGCATGGAAAGTCGCGACTTAGAAGTCCAACTCCGCCAAGCTCAGGCCAGACTAAAAAGTAGTAAAGCAAACTTAGCCAGACTGGAAACAGGTAGTCGTCCAGAAGAAATTGCTGCTGCCAGAGCGCGTTTAAACCAAGTGGAAGCCCGTCTATCCCAACTGCAAGCTGGCAGTCGTCGCGAAGAAGTTGCTGTAGCGAGGGCACGTTTAGATCGAACCCAAGCTAATTTATCTCAACTACGAGCAGGGAACCGTCGTGAAGAAATTGCTCAGGGGAGGGCGCGTTTAGAACAAGGGATTGCTCGTTTGGAAGATGCAACAACTGGAAGCATGAAAGAGGAAATTGAACAAGCAAAAGCTAGAATAGAAGCTACAACAGCAGAGTTAGAGTTAACGACAAAACGGCTAGAGCGATATCAAGATCTAGCCAATGAAGGTGCGATAGCTCGCGATGCTTACGAAGAGTATGTTAGAGACGATCGCCGAGTCAAGGCTAATTTACGGGAAGCTGAAAAACGTTTAGAACAACTCACCCAATTTAGACTTGCCGAAATAGAGCGCTTAACTGCTGCTGTGGAACAGGAAAAACAGGCTTTTCAATTGTTAGAAAAGGGCACTCGCCTGGAGGAAATTGCTAAAGCTAAAGCTGAAGTTGCCGAAGCTCGCAGTCAGTTGGAGGAGTTAATTAATGGTACTCGCCCGGAAGAAATTGCTAGAGCTAAAGCTGAAGTTGCCGAAGCTCGCAGCCAGTTGGAGGAGTTGGTTAATGGTACTCGCCCAGAGGAAATTGCTAGAGCTAAAGCTGAAGTTGCCGAAACTGAAGCACAAGTTCGCTATCAGGAAATTATATTGGAAGAGACTAAAGTTCGCGCTCCTTTTTCCGGGATTATTACTCAAAGATATGCTACTCAAGGAGCATTTGTCACACCTGCTACTTCTGCCTCTAATGCTAGTTCTGCATCTTCGACTTCTATTGTTGCTTTAGCTAGAGGTTTAGAAGTTTTGGCAAAAGTTCCAGAAGCAGATATAGGTCAGATTAAATCTGGTCAAACTGTAGATATTGTTGCTGATGCTTATCCCGATCAAGTATTTAAAGGTAAGGTAAAATTAATTGCTCCGGAGGCAGTAATAGAAAGAGATGTAACATTATTTGAAGTGCGAGTAGCTCTAGAGACTGGTAAAGAAAAATTACAGTCAGGGATGAATGTAGATTTAGAGTTTTTAGGCGATCGCTTAGACAATGCTTTGGTAGTACCGACGGTGGCGATAGTTTCTAAGAAAGGAGAGACTGGAGTATTAATTCCGGATGCCAAAAATCAACCGAAGTTTCAGCCTGTTACTATAGGTTTTAATATTGGCAATAAAATTCAGATTCTCCAAGGAATAAAAGCTGGAGATAGAGTTTTTATCGAACTCCCAGAAGGTAAAAAACTAGAAGATATTTTTGGTAATTAACAATTATCGAAATTATGACCAAACCTGATTAGCTCAATATCAGGTTTGGTTTATTACTCAAGAGTGGAATAATTTTTCTCACAAATTAAAAAAAATCAACTAATTATTCAGGAATTGCCACCCAAATTAAATTCATATCTTAATAGTATATAGTATTTGGTAATGGATCATTAAAACCAAAGTAAATAGGTACTCATGCAAGATTTTTTTAGTAAAAATGTACTAAAAATGATTTACTTGGTGACTTGCACAACTCTATTGCTATCAATAGCAATGGTTAAATAAAAGGCTTGTTTATTTTCTGGATATGTCTATTGCTAATGGTAAAATCTGCTATATTTTGTCTAAAAAAAATAGCATTATATTATCTAGCTTGGATTCATCAAACAAACATACCCTACAATTAACAATTTCCCAATATGAACATCTTAGAAAGTATCAAAATGGCAACTACAACGCTGCTAGCTAATAAAGTTCGCAGTAGCTTAACGATGTTAGGAATTATCATAGGTAATGCTTCTGTTATTGCTATGATTGGTATTGGCGAGGGAACGCAAAGATTTGTTAACGATCAGGTTAATTCTCTCGGACCAAATGTTTTATTTATTGTGCCAGGAACTGCTGAAGCTCAAAGAAAACCTGTCGTTCAACCCCAAACATTAGTATTAGCAGATGCAGAGGCGATCGCTTCTCAAGTTCCAACGGTGAAAGAAGTTGCTCCTATTCTTAATGCTAACGAATTAGTTAGCTACCGAAATAAAAATGCGTCATCAAATTTAGTGGGTACAACTCCAGAATTTTTAACTGTCAGAAATTTTGATGTTGCCAAAGGTAGATTTTTGACAGATTTAGATTTACAAAAACAAGAAAATATAGTAGCCTTGGGTTCAGAATTAGCAGAACAATTATTTGGTAATGAAGATCCTATTGGAAAACGAGTGCGTGTCAAAAATACTAGCTTGCAAGTTATTGGAGTAATGGCACCTAAAGGTACTAATCTCGGTAATAATGAGGATATGAGCGCTTTTATTCCAATTACTACTATGGCAAATAGAATTGTTGGTAGGTCTTCTCCTTATGGCACTCAAGTAAGTTTGATTTCTGTGTCGATCGAGGATGAAGATAGTATGGAAGCTGCCCAGTTTCAAATAGAAAATCTCTTGCGACTGCGACATAAAATTATTTATGAAGATGATTTTACTGTCAGAACTCAGAAAGATTTATTGCAAACTTTAGGAGGTATTACGGCAGCTTTGACTTTATTATTGGCAGCTACAGCAGGGATTTCTTTAGTAGTAGGTGGCATTGGTATTATGAATATTATGTTAGTTTCAGTGACAGAAAGAACTAAAGAAATTGGATTAAGAAAGGCTATTGGAGCTTCCCAGAAGGACATTTTAGTACAGTTTATCATTGAGTCAGTAATTTTGTCCGTTGCAGGTGGATTAGTTGGTACTGGAATAGGTGTAAGTGGGGTATTGATTTTAGGAGTTTTAAGTCCCTTAGAAACAGGAATTCCAATAGCAGCTGTCTTTCTTGCTTCAGGGGTTTCTAGTGCCATTGGTTTGTTTTTTGGAGTTGTTCCTGCAAAACAAGCAGCTAAATTAGATCCTATTGTTGCTTTAAGAAGTCTTTAATTAGGTAATTAACAATTAATAATTACGGCACTTTTTAGGATGGTGAATTAGAGATTATTAATGTTATGTTCCCTATTATAGGAGTTGCGATTACTAGCACGGACATTTTCAACCTATCAAATTTAGTCACAGTCAGAATTTAACTTCTGACTTTTGACTCCAGCTATATCTGTTCCCTAAATTCCTAAAATTTTGTATCCCATCAACTTGAAAAGTTCTAGAACAATTATTATGCAATACAAATCATCTGAAAATAGTTCGGTAATTCTTCCAGAGAATAAAACCACAAAAGCAGTCATCGTCGGTTTAGAAAATGTATCTAAAATTTATGTTATGGGTGATGTAGAAGTGCGCGCTTTAAACGATGTTAGTTTAACTATAAAAGAAGGAGAATATTGTTCCATTATGGGAGCATCCGGTTCCGGTAAATCTACCTGCATGAATATTATTGGTTGTCTTGATAACCCCACATCTGGCAATTATTATCTCGACGGTTTAGACATAGCTAATACCTCAGAAAAAGACTTAGCTAAAATTCGTAATCTTAAAATCGGATTTGTCTTTCAGCAATTTCATTTATTACCCCAAATAACTGCTCTTGATAACGTCATGTTGCCAATGCTTTATGCTGGTATTTCAGGTCAAGAAAGAAGAGAAAGAGCAGCAGCAGCTTTAAAGCGAGTGGGATTAGAAAATCGGATGAATAATAAACCAAATCAACTATCAGGAGGGCAACAACAAAGAGTAGCGATTGCTCGTGCAATTGTTAACCGTCCAGTATTATTATTGGCAGACGAACCTACAGGTGCTCTAGACACTAAAACTACTCAGGAAGTTTTAGATATTTTCACAGAATTAAATGCTACTGGCATTACAGTAATAATGGTAACTCACGAACCAGAAGTTGCCAAACAAACTAAGCGGATAGTTTGGTTTAGTGACGGTCAAGTTGTTAATTCTAATTTGACTCCAGAAAACCTGCATAGGTAAACATTCAGTACACCTACTTACTTAACATGAAATAGCTCTGCTTCATCTTCTACGCTTTTAGAAAATACTAATCCTATCTCTGTAGCAATCTTTCTTGCTTTTTTCAGATACTTGTCAGCTTGTTGCTGTTGTTGAGGATTAACTTGTAAAGTAGTGATACCCAGATAATAGTAATTATAAGCTTGCATAGACCAAAATTCAGTTTCTCGCAGTAACTTTTCTAACTGCCTATATTTTTCTAGAGCTTCTAAATATTGACTTTGAGAGTAAAGCCAATTAGCATAACATTGCAGAGGATAAGCTATTGACCATTTTTCGCCTTGATTGACAGATAAATCTAAGGCTTTTTGATACCATTCTTGTGCTAGTTGTATTTGCTTTTTGCCAGAGTAGTAAATGGCTAATTCTAAAGCTAATAAACATTGTTGATTATTATCTTCTGGTTTCAGCAATCTTTGGGTTAAATCTAAAACATTCTTAGCCATTTCAAAAGATTTCATAGCATTAAAGCATCTAGCAATATTCCAGAGAATATTAAATTTTTTGATGCGGTCTTCTTGCTGGTTTTGATTATATTTTTGAAAGAATTGTTGAATCTCGGCTATTTGCTCAATTTTGGGATTAAATAGTAATCGCAATAGCTTTTTTAACTCCCTTTTCAACTCTTGGGTAATGCCACCGAGTTTGGCATAAGCTGCTGCTGCCAGAAAATTACGCAAAGCTTTTCTGGGTTGAGCTTTTTCTAGATAAACTGCTCCTAAACCATAAAAAGCTAGTGCTTGCCAATAGTTTTTACCAGACTTTAAGGCGATTTTATAGACTTGTTGACAAGCTACTTCCGCTTTATGCAAATACCCTTGATAACGATAAGTTTTACCTGCTATTGAATAAGCAGACATCCGAGCAAAATTAACTTGTTGTTCTAAATCAATTTTTTGATTAGTAATTGTGAGAATTTGCTCGCTAATTTTCAGTGCAAGGCTATTCTTACCAACTTCTGAATAAATTGTTCCTAGAGGGATAAAAAGGAGAGCTTTTTTTATTCCTGATAAGTGATTTATAATTTTTTCGCTGCTAGAAATAAACCGCGACATATGATTCCACAGATTAGCTGTTCCCCGAAGATTTTCAATTTTATCTGGAGCTAAAACCTGGAACAATAAAACATTGCAACACTCCTCAAAATCTTTAATAACTGCCAAATGTTCAATAGCTTCAAAAGCATATTTCAGAGATTTTTCCGAGCCAACTTTTTCAGCTTCATAAAGTTCGAGATAAAATTGGGCAGCAACGCGGTTAGCTAACAACCATTCCTGAGACTGCTCCTTTTCATTACTAATTTTTTCCTTCAACCTCTCTTTAGCTTTAGCCTGCATTACAGGATGTAGGTAATAACCACCGTCATCCCACCCAATTAACGCGCGATCGCGTAAAGCTTTGATGACTCTTTCTCGACGCGGTGCTGGTACATCCCACAACAAAGATAAAAGTGCTGCTTTCGGTAAAGTAGGAATTTCTTGATAGCGGTAACATCCTAAGCGACAAAGGAGTTGATAAGCTTGGCGATAATCACCATTGAGTTTGTCAAACTGCCCTTCAATCAGGTTTTCCAAGGTAGGATCGAGGAGCAAGTCATGGCGATTTTCTTGCCAATATGCGTGTAAATTTCCTGCAAAGTCCAGGCGAATAGCATTGGCAAGAATACACATTGCTTCGGCATTACCAGCATAACCGTGGTGCATTTCTTTTAAAGCAGCAGTATCTATCTCCACCTGGTGACTGCAAAAAAACTCTTCCCAAGCTGCTTCGCTCAACCCTGCCAAACGATAAGTTTTAACAATAACAGCAGGTTCCCATAATTGTTCGCGACTGGTAATTAGAGTGAGACAATTTAAACTGGGGTTTCCTAGCATCCTTAAAAGTTCGGCGTAGCAGCGATGCTGAGAAATCAAACGACCTCTTTGCAACGCTGTTTCCAAACGATCAATGAGTATGCCAATCTTTGGCTTACTACTTTGGAGTTTACGTCGCAACCGATCCAAAGTAATCCCAAATTCCCTTCCCGGCTCTGATTCAAAATAGTATTGCAACCATTCCTCTATAGCTAATTCCACAGATATAATGTTTTCTCTTTCTATAGCGATATGCAATTTGATTAGTAAATCAAACCCTTGAGTATCAAAATAGTAGCGAGCTAAGGTAGTTTTACCTATACCCCCTTCTCCTTGGATGAGAATCAGTTTAGCCCCTTGGGCAGTGAGTTGGTTAAGGTCATTAATGGCCTTTTCCCGTCCGACAAAATTGGAGTCTGGTGCTATGGCTTTGGTTTTTTCGACAACTTCTTGCCAATTAACGTTGACAGCCGCACAAATATCTTGAAAAGTTTGTTGTTTAATGGGTTCTCTGCGCCAAAACCTCCTCAAGGTTGCTTCGGAGGTGTAAGCAGCTTCTAACCATTGGGGAGCGGCTTTTGTCCAGTTTTTCCTGATTCTAGCCCGCTCCACAATTCCTAGTCCCTGTGGAGATGCTCTAAAGGCCATAATTTTTACTTCCGACTGGGTTGATATGGCAAGATTCTGATCATGCCTAGTTATTTGGTAGTGCCCCAGGGTAGTTCAAGTTTTGGTTCAACTTGCTGAAATAATAATGTTATCTATATTACCTTAAATTGACAGTTTTGCTCAGTTTTTACAGGGAAATTGTAAACAAATTTAACAATTTGAATAGGTAACTGAACAGATTGAATAGATAACTGAACGGATAGGTGAACAGAAAAATGAGCGATCGCTGCGGAATAGATTCTGTATTCTGAATAATACTTAGATTTTGCATTCTATCTCCCACTGGGAATAGGTAGTCTACTTTAGAAATCTCTTTTTAGCGAGACTCAAAAAAAGCCTATGAAAAAAACTGATGAATGCTACTGTTTTTTGCTAGGAATAATATTGAGGTACTTCGACTAAAATCCATGAGATCTCTCCAAAACTTTCTCCTAGCTTTTTCTAAATGCTATCGGTAGTGAGATGGGAACAGCAAAGACTTTAAGTTTGCAGTGAGTTATTTTGACGACTTAATTAAACAAGGATTTTTGAAATTATGATAACCAAAAATTGTGTTGTAGTAGCAGCTAAGGATAATACCTCAGAAGAACTGGATAAAGAAACAGTCGTTCTTAATCTCAAGTCTGGTGTGTACTATGGCTTGAATAAGGTAGGTACTACAATCTGGAGTCATATTCAGGAGCCAAAGGCTGTCAACGAGATTCGGGATGCTATTCTAACAAAGTATAAGATTGATTCTGAACAATGCGAGAGCGACATACTGACATTACTCCAAGAATTGGAAACTGAAGGGTTGATCGAGGTAAGAGATGGAGCGACTGCGTAAGTTTCTCAGTCTTACACCAGAAGAGAAACAACTCTTACTGAGCAGTTTTGTCTTGTTGGGATTGGTCAGATTAGGGCTTTTGTTATTGCCATTCGGTACTTTGCAGCGATTTATGGCAAGCATTAGTCAGGTGAATGCTGTAAAGGCCAAACAATACGCCCCTACTATAGAGACTATTGCCAAGGCTGTGAATATTAGCAGTCGCTATATGCCTGGTGGTGCAAAATGTCTCGCCCGTGCTTTGACAACTCAGGTACTGATGAACCGCTTTGGTTACTTATCTGAACTTCGCATTGGGGTTGCTAAAGGGGAAAGAGGAGAATTTGAGGCCCATGCTTGGGTCGAAAGTCAGGGAGAAATTGTGATTGGTCATCTGGCAGACCTTAAGCGATACAGCCCGATGCCATCTTTTGGAGGGCCAGAAAATAGATTATGAGCGGTATCGTTGGGATTTACTACATTAATGGTCGTCCAGTGGAGGTAGAAACTCTGGGACGGATGGTTGATATCTTGGCTCACCGTGGACCAGATGGAGCAGATATTTGGTGTGAAGGGAATATTGGTCTAGGACATCGGATGTTGTGGACAACTCCTGAATCACTAATGGAAAAGCAACCTTTGGTTGACCGAACAGGTAATTTGGTGCTGACGGCGGATGCTCGGATTGATAATCGAGGTGAACTGATTTCTGCACTGAGGTTAAATGATTCTCCAGTAGAGAAAATTACAGATAGCGCTCTAATTTTGGCGGCTTATGCAGAATGGGGAAACCAATGTCCGGAAAGACTTATAGGTGATTTTGCTTTTGCTATCTGGGATAAACACAAGCAGGTCTTGTTTTGTGCCAGAGACCACATGGGAGTTAAGCCTTTTTATTATTATTACGAGCCTGGTAAATTTTTTGCCTTTGCTTCGGAAATTAAAGGGTTACTTTGTTTGGAAGGTGTTCCTTGTGAGGTTAATGAGGCAAAAGTCGGTATTTATCTGTGTCAGTTAAGCGGATTTGCTGAATTAAAGCCGGATACTTTCTATCAGGATATTTTTCGTCTCCCACCTGCTCATTGGCTGAGTTTAAGTGAGCGAGAATTAAAATTCCAGTCTTATTGGGATTTGGATGCGGAAGCTAAAAAGATACAGCAGAGTTTAAAGACTGATGCTGAGTATATAGAAGCATTTCGGGAGCGGTTTACAGAAGCAATTCGCTGTCGTTTGCGGAGTGCTTATCCAGTGGCATCGACTCTTAGTGGGGGATTGGATTCTTCTTCTGTAAGCTGTGTGGCACGGAATTTGTTGAGTCAGTACACTAATCAAACAGAATTACTGACTGTTTATGCAGATTGTGGCGTACCTTCTACTGATGAGAAAGACTATGTTAATACTGTTTTGGCACAGGGTGGATTTAAGCATCACATCGCATCTGTAACAGGTCCTATTAGTTCGGGGCAAGTGGTGATTCCTTTGCTAGACCAACCAGTGCAAATGCCTACTCCAGCTATGTTATTGGCGATCTTACAGTCGGTGCAGCAGCAGGGTGCTAGGGTGATGTTGACTGGACATGATGGGGATACTATTGTTTCTCATGGTGAGGATTATCCGACGGAGTTGATAGTGTCAGGGGAGTGGGATTATCTGAGGAAGATGATTCGGTCTCATTTTGATAATGGTAATCTAGCGGAAACAGCTGTCAATGGAAGGGTTGCAGCTAAACTGTATGATTATGCAGATCCTTATCTAAAGGATTTGACCAAAACTTTCAATGTGAGGAATTATGCCAAGGCTTTTGAGGTATTGACCACGATTTCCCAACGAAGAAAATTTATTCTGAAAAAAATCTTTTATTTACTTGCCAGAAATGCCTATCATTGGTTACAATATGTGAGAGCAGCAACATGGAAAAGATTCAATCCTAATCTCAATATTCAGTTTACCCGTCAGATTAATTTAAGTCAGTTACTGAAGCAAGAATATGACTATCAATTTGCCTATTTATCTTCTGAGTATTTAAACCACTATCGGGGAATAACGTCGGGTAATCTATTGGATGGCACAGAGCAAATTGATGGCATCAGTGGGGGATTAGGTGTTGAAGCACGCCACCCTTTTCTGGATAAGCGGTTGGTTGAGTTGTGTCTGGCTGTGCCTGCTAATTTGAAGTATTTTCATGGGTTTGGACGAGGGGTGATGCGTCGGGCGATGAAGGGGATTTTATCTGAGGAGGTGCGTCATCGTCGCAGTAAGGTTGATTTTTATGGTTTTATTGTGAGTCAAATGGAGGAGGATGAAAGTCCTTTAATTGAGGATTTGTTGTTAGATAAACAATCAAAGTTGTCGCATTATATAGATACCGATGTTTTATATCAAGAGTACCAAGATTTTTCAAAGTCTGCGGCTCCTTGGAAGTCGAGGAGACGTAGGGCAAGGATGATTGTTTGTGCAATGTTCTTATCAATGTGGTTAAGACAGTCTAAGAATTGTGCTTGAACGATTTGCTGTAAGTGTTTCGATAAATCAATTTAATTAAGGAGTAAATAAATGGAAATTAATCCAGAAAAAATGTCAACGGAAATGGAAATAATTTATGAGCAACCAAGTCTGAAAAAATATGGAACGATGAAAGAGCTGACACTTGGAACTACTGGAAGTGGAGGCGATGCCTCTGGTCGAGCTAAAGAAACTGCGGATTTTGAGGATTTTGGAGGTCGAGCTTTTCCTGTAGATAATCGAGGAATTGGTGAAAATTTAAATGATGATCCAACAGGTGGAGATGATGCTAGAACCTAAATAAGTGTAATTGCGATCGCTAGTAAAATAGGTTAGTATGATCGCCCTATTTTAGCTTGGGTTAGGCGGTAATAAACATTCAAAATAATCCAGAATGTATCAATCCGCCGTAACCCACCAACCAACAACTTAATTAAACAATCAAAGTTGTCGCGTTATTATAGATACCAATGTTTTATATCAAGAGTACCAAGATTTTTCAAAGTCTGCGACTCCTTGGAAGTCGAGGAGGCGTAGGGCAAGGATGATTGTTTGTGCAATGTTCTTGTCAATGTGGTTAAGGCAATCAAAAGATTGTGGTTAACGATTTGCTGTAAGTGTTTCGATAAATCAATTTAATTAAGGAGTAAATAAATGGAAATTAATCCAGAAAAAATGTCAACGGAAATGGAAACTCAGATTTATGAGCAACCAACTCTGAAGAAATATGGAACGATGAAAGAATTAACACTTGATTCAAGTGGAAGTGGTGGTTTAACGCCGAATACTGCACAAGATCCTGATGTAGTAGGTGATTTTTCCAATCTGGCAAATGACTCTTTCTTATCTTTTGGAAATGATAATGATGATTTGCCATTGTCAGTTAATGCAGGTCAAGATTAATAGACATCTCCAGCGTAATCAATCGCACTCCAGTAGTGTGGGTTAGGCGGCAATAAATATTCAAACTTAACCACAATTTATCAATCTGCCTTAACCCACCAACTAACAACTCAATTAAACAATTAAAGTTATCGCATTATTATAGCAAATATTGTAGGGTGGGTTAAGCGGCAATAACTATTCAAAATCATCGAGAATCTATCAATCAGACATAACCCACCAACCAACAACTTCATAAATCGAATTGGTGGGTAATACCCACCCTACCAGTAGCATTTCTAAACATAAAAAAAAACCAAACAAATGTTTTTTCATCAAACCTATGGCTTAAATATTCAATCAGAATTCCTTCTTCCCGAACTAATAAAAAGCGACAATCAACCCGATATTTATATCCAAAAAGCTAAAGTCAAACTACCAACCTTAGAAACAACTACCATCCAACGTCAAGGAAAAGAAGCCTACTTTGGTGGTAACACACAGGAGGCTTACTTGCGATGGGAAGGAGTAACAACCTTCCTGGCAAAAAACGGTGATACTCTCATAGTTAATCCCGATTCTGATCACATCAACCCCCAACTATTAAGCCTGTATATTTTAAGCGAAGCTTTAGGCTTAATCCTCTATCAAAGAGGCTTCTTTCTCCTCCATGCTAGTGCGGTAAAAATAGGTGAACAAGTAGTTATCTTTGCCGGGCCTCCAGGTGCAGGAAAATCTACCACTGCTGCTGCTTTTGCCAAATGTGGCTATACAGTTTTAGCTGATGATATGGTCGCCATAAAACTTGATGCCACCGGAAAAGCAATGGTTGTTCCAGGGTTCCCTCAAATAAAAATCTGGCCTTCAACAGCTAGGGGATTAGATTATAATTTATCGGCTTTACCCACACTTTTTCCCGGCTCCCGCAAACGAGTTATTCGACAGATAGAAAACTTTCCTGTAAAACATTTTCCCCTGACTCACATGTTTATCTTAGGAGAAGGAGAAAATCTGAAAATCACACCAATGGAAGGTACAGAAGCATTTTTTAACTTAACTCGCTTCTTTCCTTTACCTAGTAGTATTTTACAAGGAAATGCTCGCGAGCGACACCTTCAGGAGTGTATTCAATTGTTAAGGGAAGTGGATATCTGGCAATTAGAAAACCCCCAAAATTTTCAGACAATTAAGCAAGTGGTAAATGGGGTTGAAAAAAAGTTAAATATTAACCAAAATCAACATAAAGTTTTGGCTTAAAATTTTGAACAAAGGAGAAAAAAGCTGAATAAGTAGGTAAGTGAAAAAATTACAAGTACGTCATTGCGACTGGAGCGGAGCGGAAGGAAGCAATCTCAAGGGTTTCAACTGCTCTAATATTTTGTTACATAGTGAAGTTTATTCGCGCCTACCTATTTACCTTTAATAGTATTAGGACTTACGCATGAACGCTATTGCTAGTGGATTGTTTCATCTTAAATGGTGCAATAGGAAGTTGGCCTGAGATTGCTTTCCTGACGGAATGCTCCGCAAACACATTCGTTCGCAATGACAAATTTAATGCACAGTTTTAGCTGAAACAGTCCAGTAGGGTGTGTTAGCGCTAGCGTAACGCACCAAAGCTCTATATATACTACATTTGCGTAAGTCCTTAGTATGAATTTAAGCTCTATAACACAGCCTACAATTTTCACGATTTATGATTATTAGTGTTGGGTTTCATTCTTCAACCCAACCTACGCGCTATTTAAAAAATGTTGTTTGAAGGTATTTACCAATGAATAACTACAAATTTGAGAACATGATTTCTCCTTTTACCAAGGAAGAATTCTTTCATAACTATTACGAAAAAAACTTTCTTCATATTTCCCGAAATAAGGAAACTTATTACAATGCAATCCTCAATACCGACGACATCGACCTATTTTTCCAAAACAAAAGCTTACTCTCCTCTGGACTGAGAGTCTGTAAAGAAGGAGATGAAGTCCACGCCTGGAAATGGAGTAACAACAACTCATCCATTGCCAATAACGATCGCCTGTTTGTGTTATTCAATCAAGGACATACCCTGATTATCAACGGTGGAGACAAATCCATCCTCAAATTAATCAACTATTGCAATGACCTGGAACGAGAACTGCAAATTCGCTTACAATTCAATATCTACATCACCCCACACAACGCCCAAGGATTTGCCCCTCATTACGACGACCACGATGTCTTCATCTTGCAAACCACAGGCACAAAAAAATGGCGTTTATATAACACTCCCATTGAACTCCCTTCTCGCAAACAACCCCATAAGAAAATTAAAGATAAATATGAATTAGGGGAACCTAGCTTTGAAGTAGAACTTAAACCAGGAGATTTATTATATATTCCCAGAGGCTTAATTCATGATGCAGTAACAACAGATAGCGCTTCTGTTCACATCACCTTGGGTTTACACCCCAACTACTGGTTTGAACTGGTAAAAGAAATTGCCGAACTCGCTGAAGACAAAGTTGAATTTAGAAAAGCCGTTCCCAATTCTTTAACTACTGAAGATTATAAAAATCAATTTAAACAAGAATTTCTCCAGCTTACCCAAGCATTAATTGATGATTTGGATCTAGATACTTTACTGGAAAGAAAATTTGACCAGTATATCGGTAACAAACGTTCAGAAGACAAAAACCGCTTTAAAGACTCCATTCAACTCAATAAACTGAATTTTAATTCTGTTCTTTCTCAGCGAGAAAATATTATTTTTAAAGTCGATAAAGACGACGAGAATATCTACATTAATTTCTATGGCAAAAAGTTAGAATTTCCTCTATTTGTTAATTCCTCAATTAATAGCATCTTACAAACTAAATCTTTTGCCATTAAAGACATTGGTGGACTAATCACCCCTGAAGGAAAAATCGACTTAGCCAGCAAATTTATCCAGGAGGGATTCTTAAGAATCGACCATATAAATGCTGACTAAGATCAAACGTAAAATTGAGGAGTCACTCCATCTCGGACAGGCGTTACGCTTAGTTTGGGAAAGTGGCCCAGGCTGGATAATTGCTAGGGGATTCCTACTACTTTTTCAAGGAGTACTACCATTATTGGGCCTGTATCTGAATAAACTTTTAATTGATGCAGTAGCTCAAGGTCTAACAGCAGCAGACAGAGAGGCCGCTTTTCGACAAATATTACTTCTGATTGGTTTCATAGGTATACTCAGCCTGGTAAAAGCAATTTCCCAATCCATCGGCAATCTTGTCAGTACCTTGCAAGCACAAGTTGTTTCTGACCATGTTGATAATATTCTCCATTCTAAAGCAATTGAAATGGATTTGGAATACTATGAAAATTCAGAGTATTACGACATCCTCAATCGCGCAAGAAAACAGTCTTCTGGTCGCTGTCTCCAAATTCTCAATCGCTTGATGCAAATTGGTCAGAGTTTTATCTCTCTCGGAGCGATGGGAGGTTTGTTGGTATTTTTCAATTGGCAACTCACCGCTCTCATGTTCGTCTCCATAATTCCTCGCATAATCGTCAGATTAAAACATACTAAAGTAATTTATAACTGGCAACGCAAGCGTACATCCACCCAAAGGCGGACTAACTATTATAGTCGAATTATTACCAATGATAACTCTGCTAAAGAAATTCGGCTGTTTAATTTAGGTCATCTGTTCAAGAATCGGTTTTTCGATTTTCGCAGACAACTTCGCCGGGAACAGTTTGCTATCAGAGTCCGCCAGTCTATAACAGATTTAGCTACCCAACTGCTATCTACTGTTGTTATGTTAGGAGCTTATGGCTTTATTGCCTATCAAGCAATACACAACAGTATTACATTAGGAAGCTTGGTAATGTACAACCAGGCATTTCAGCGAGGGTATAGCTCTCTGTGGGGGCTGTTTAGTAGTTTCAGCGGTCTGTATGAAGATAACCTTTTCATTTCCAATTTATACGAATTTTTGAACCTCAAACCCAAGGTAATTGAACCTTCCCATCCCCTACCTGTTCCCCAACCAATGCGCCGAGGTATTACCTTTCATCAGGTCAGTTTTCAATATGCTAACAGTAGTCGCACAGCTCTTGAGGATATCAACCTGACAATTCGTCCGGGAGAAGTAATAGCTTTAGTAGGAGAAAACGGCTCTGGTAAAACTTCTCTCATTAAACTCTTATGTCGTTTGTACGACCCAACTGTTGGGAGAATCACTCTGGATGGTATTGACTTGCGGGAGTTTGCCACCGAAGACCTCCGCCGACAAATGAGCGTCATTTTTCAGGATTATATGAAATACGATCTTACGGCGCGGGAGAATATCTGGTTCGGCAATATAGAATGTCCTCCTAATGATGATAAGATTGTGAGAGCTGCCTGCTATTCTGGCGCGGACAAGGTGATTGAAGAATTACCTCAAGGCTATGATTCAATGCTGGGTAAGCAATTTGAACAGGGAGAGCAACTAAGTATTGGTCAATGGCAAAAAGTGGCGATCGCCAGGGCATTTCTACGAGAATCTCAAATAATTGTCCTAGACGAACCAACGAGTGCTTTAGATCCCAAAGCTGAATATGAAGTATTTAAACAATTTCGCCAACTACTTCAAGGACAATCTGCTGTCCTAATCAGCCATCGATTATCCACTGTAAAAATGGCTGATCGTATTTATGTACTTTCCAAGGGAAGAATAATTGAGAATGGCACTCATGAAGAACTTATTCAGCTAGACGCTACCTATGCCCAGTTATTTGAAACCCAAGCCCAATATTATAGATAAAGACTATATAATTACTTTACCCCAATCCTATACCAAAACTTTTTATTAAACCTTTCCATCAGATTATTGATGAATCCTTAGCAATTAATTATAACGAGGTAGAAATTGCAGCAAAATGCTTGAGTGAACCAGTGCAACCAACGCCAGTTCAACTTCCCGACTAGAAGTAGTTGTGGCTACTCCTGGAAAGCGAGTTGGTGTTATTATTAGTGGTAGCAATGTCAACTCAAACAATTATACAAACTACTACAGCTATAAAGTTACCAGTGAACGTTTGATGAACATCTTACCTGAACGATCTAGGCAAAAGCAAGTAGCAGATAATGCTCTAGAAGTGGAACTGCTGCTCTGCTGCGCAAGAACCAATATAGATTCTAACAGATCTCAGATAATTAGAAAACTGCTCCAGAAAAGCCTCGACTGGTCGTATCTAACACATACAGCAGTAAGGCACGGAGTTATGCCACTCCTCTACAGAAGTCTGAGCACCATTTGTCCAGAAGTAGTTCCAAAAGATATCCTGACTAAACTCAAAGCCCTTTTTGAAACCAATGCTGCTCACAACCGATTTCTAACCAGTTCACTCCTCCAACTCCTGAATCTGTTCGAGAAACACGATATCCTTGCTGTCCCATTCAAAGGACCAGTTCTCGCCACTTCAGCCTACCGACATTTAGCACTCCGGCAGTTTGGAGACCTGGATATTTTGTTTAACAAGCAAGAAGATGTCTTAAAAGCTAGAAACCTGCTAATATCACTAGGATACCAGAATGCAGAACAGTTAACTTACGAACAGGAAATCGCGCAACTACAATCTCCTTATGTGAAAGCGTATACCTATAAACATAATGAGCTGAGAGTTATTGTGGAGCTTCACTGGCAACTGCGAGCAAATTATTCAGCTTTTCCTCTCGACTATGAAAGCTTGTGGAAGCGACTTACTTCAGTATCTTTAGGTGATACCAAAGTCTCTAATCTTTCGCCTGAAGATGAGATCCTTTACCTGTGCGCCCACGGCAGTGGCGATCGGTGGCAGAAATTGCTGCAAATTTGTGACATTGCCGAAGTGCTCCGCACCCATCAAAACCTTAATTGGCAAGAGATGCTCGAACAAGCTATTAGACTTTGCTGTCAGAGAAGACTATTTCTGGGACTTTTCCTTGCCCAAGAGTTTCTGGAAGTTTACCTTCCTACAGAAGTGCGGCAAAAGCTCCAGACGGAACCTTCAGTTATGTGGCTTGTTAACTGGGTACGTCAGAGGCTTTTTCCTAAAGCTCAAGAGTCTTCTCCAATTTTTAACCAAGCTCTCTTCGATCTAGTTTGTTTAGAAGATTTACAGGATAAAGGAAATTACTTGCGAGATCGCTCGAATTTGCTCATTGCTAAAAAGTTGAGACTTGGTTTTGCCAAAAAGTATGGACTGCCAGGTGGTAAATAATGCTAACTACTGAAATTAAATAATTGGAAAATTCACAAATATTTTGTCAAGCATTCCAGTTAGCATCGCAGAGGAGTAGGGAGATTTGCTTTTTATAGTTTTTTCATCAATTATCCAAATTTCATCATAAATTTTCGGTAAGTGGGCAACCAGTCATTTTTAATAGTCTCTGCAATTAAATTCTCATAATCAAGATTTTTTAACTTGACGATTATTTAGTAGTTTGATAGTATTTTCTAACCACTGTAAATAATTAGTTTCATAAAGTAACTTTAAATCAGTAATTTGATTAACCATATTTAATCTCTATCTGTGAGCAACTATTCTCCCGCCAAACTATCGAAAAGTCTAACGGGAGAAATTCTACAATTCTAGATTAACTTAACAGCACGCAAGCCAAACATTAAAACTGTAGCTACACCTAAAAAAGCAACAAATAAGACAAAAAAAGCAATAATTCCTTCAACAGTCATTAAATTTTCTCCAAAATGGCGAATAAAACTATAAAATTAAGTCTAATATTTATTGTTCAAAATAGCAAAGTCCTAAACCACTCATGGCATCCATAACCGTTCAACTTCCCCAAAAATCCTATGAAATAGCGATCGCTCCAGGCAACCTCGACCAACTTGGCCCAAAAATGCAACCCCTCAACTTGGGTAAAAAGGTTTTGCTAGTTTCCAACCCAGAAATATTTGCTCATTATGGCGAAAGAGCGATCGCCTCTCTCGAACAAGCAGGTTTTGATCTCTCTCACTGCATTCTCCCCGCAGGAGAAGAATATAAAACTCCCCAGACTCTGCACAATATTTACGATGCAGCTTTAGCACATCGTCTGGAACGCTCTTCGACAATGGTTGCTCTTGGAGGTGGAGTAGTTGGAGATATGACTGGGTTTGCTGCTGCAACTTGGTTGCGGGGTTTGAATGTGGTGCAAGTTCCTACTTCTCTTTTGGCGATGGTGGATGCTGCCATTGGAGGAAAAACGGGAGTTAATCATCCTCAAGGAAAAAATCTTATTGGTGCTTTCCATCAACCACGTTTAGTATTAATTGACCCAGAGGTGCTGAAAACTTTACCCGTGCGAGAATTTCGGGGAGGAATGGCAGAAGTGATTAAATATGGAGTAATTTGGGATGCCGAATTATTTGCTCAGATGGAGAATAGTCAAGGTCTTGATGAAATTAATAATTTAACACCAGGGTTATTAGAGGAAATCTTGATTAGGTCTTGCCAAAGTAAGGCAGATGTCGTAGCAAAAGATGAGAAAGAGTCGGGGTTAAGAGCAATTTTGAATTACGGTCATACTGTTGGTCATGCTGTGGAAAGTTTGACTGGTTATACTGTTGTGACTCATGGGGAGGCAGTAGGTATTGGGATGGTGGCAGGGAGTCGGTTGGCGATAGAGTTAGGAATGTGGGATGAGGTGAGCGATCGCCGTCAGTTAGGTTTGATAGAAAAAGCTAGTTTGCCGACAAAGTTGCCGAGTGGGTTGGATATTGAGGATATTTTGGTTTCTTTACAGACTGATAAAAAGGTAAAAGCGGGTAAGGTGCGGTTTGTCTTACCTACTGGAGTAGGAGTAGTAACAGTGACAGATAAGGTAAGTGCAGATGTATTGAGGGGAGTATTGGCAGGGATGGGTTAATGAAGTCAGAAGTCAGAAGTCAGAAGTTAGAAGTTATAAATCGTAAGTTATATCATGTCTGGGTAAGTAAGTGATAAAAAAGTTTCTGTGTGTAGTAAGGCTTTAGCCCTATCTACACTATATTGCTCAAGCCCTAAGTAGTTATGCAAAATTAATTACACATACTATAAGGCTAAAAAGCTCATGCTGTAAAAATTACAGGGAATAAAATTAGGTAATTAATTTTGCCTAAACACTTAGAGACTGTTTGTAAAAGGAATGTTAAATCCAGGCGTAGGGTGGGTTAGGCGGCAATAATTATGAACTGGAACCAAAATTTTACTTTCCGCCGTAACCCACCGAACATTAACTACTCTGTCTATCTTAATCTTTACTTGTGCATTCACTCTCTCACTACGAAGCTCTAATTATAACTATTCAACCAGAGATAATATTAGAAGTGAAATTCTTGCTGGTGAGTATATTTGAGAATATCCGCACCAGTAATGGCGACTGCTATATATTCGTAGAGCATAACTCAGCAGATAAAGCTAGAAATTAAGAAAGTTTGGCTCATCATAATTAATAGAGTTGTTCGGAAATAAAAATTGAATAATGCTCAAAAGGTTACTCTATAAGGTTTTCAGGATTTTAGGGCTTGAAAAGGCTATAAACTTTGACTGATAAGGGTTTTAGCCATTTTTTTAGCTTAATTCCCAACAACTCTAATACAATTATTGGGAAATTTGAATTCTTAAAGGTCAAATTAATTCATGTCAAAAAATATTTGTCATGGATGAAAATTATTACTTTGTTTAAGATATTCTTGAAAGACTGGAGAAAGTCGAAACATTTTTTTATTTTGAGGAGTTGTTTGTAAAATATATCGTCTGGATAAAGATTGTAAACCATTAATCAAATCTGTGGATGATAAGGATAAATGTTCTTTTAAAGTCTCTATGGAAAATTCTTGGTTTTGTTGACTCATTTCCAGAATAATTTTTTGTTCGACCTTAGATAATTTATCGAATAATGAATTAAATATATCTTTCAAATCTTCTGTTAAAATCAATTCGTCCCCATTGACAAAACTTAAAACATCACCTTGAAATACATCTTTAATTAAATCGGCTATATTCTGTAAATATAAAGGATTTCCTTCATAGAGTTTGATTAAGGTAGACCAAGATTCAGGATTCTCTAAATCTTGATGATTCAACAGCTCTGTTTCGTATAAACCTATTAACTCTAAAACTTTAATTGGATATAATTCCTCATTTAAAGATTTCATTTCTTGAGATTTCTCTTGACTGACTAAAATTAAACAGCTTTGATGTTCAATGTCAGTCATCATTTTCAAGAATGTTTTGTAATCTCTATATTCTGGTTGATACTGTCCTGCTAATTGTTTTTCCGTAAAAATATTCTGAACGTCATCCAAGACAATTAAGCATTTTTTCTGGCGTAAAATATCAAACAACTTTCTCCAGGTTTCTTCATTAAGACTGACACTATCATTTCCTAGATAAAAATTCTTGAAGATTTCAGTTAAAAGCAAATTTAACGGTTGAGGAAATCTTAAACTTTTCCACATCAGAACATCAAAAGATTTACTGTTTAGATCGACGAATCTTTTCACTAAAGTTGTTTTACCAATTCCACTTAATCCTAAAACACTAATCAAACGAGCTTTTTGTAAAAATATCCAATCATAGATAATTTTCAGTTCTTCGTTTCTGCCATAAAAAAAATTGATTTTAGGTGCTATTCCTAAATCTTCATAGCAGGATTTAGGTTCTACTTTATTTTCAATATCTGGTTGTTGTTGTGGTTCCTCAGATATCGGCGAACATAAATTAAAAATATGGTGATGATTTTTATGATTAAACAAATTAATAAACGATGAATTTATAAATAATCTTTCTATCGTTGAACGAAAATTATTTTTATTAATATCTTCCCCTAACTGCTCGGATAAAATTTGCCATAATCTATAACCCACATCCCTAACTCGACTCTCACTGCGATGACATTCTTCTCCAATTTGACTGTAACTTTTACCTTGCCAGACTCCTTGAATAACTACCTGTTGAAGATCGTCTAAGTGTTTACCAGTTTTCGAGAAAACTAACCGATCTGCTAATTGTAATACCTCTGCAATAGTCATAAACTCCAGATATAGTTAAGTTTTAGGTATTATAGCTTTATTTTACACGGCAATTTACGATTTTTTCAGACTTTAATATTAGTATTCGTCTAGAAAACATAAGATTTAATAGGATATTTTACGTTAACTGTGTCTGGAGACAAAAGATTATACTGGAAGAAAAGTTAAGTTAAATTCATCTATCAAAACTGCTTTTATGTATAGCGTAAATAAATTCAATATTGTCAAGATATTTGTTTTAGTTGGGATAATTCTTTCCTCCTCATCATGTGAAAGTATTGGAAATATTCAAAGTGAGAGGAAAGAGCAAGAGCTTTTGAAAAAAGTAGAGTTGGCATCAGCAGTTTACTATTGTGAAAATGAACAACCTTATCCTAATAACGAGACTGATCAGCAATATCAAAGGAGACAAAATAGAATTGAGGCTGAACGCCAGAACTTAGAACTTACTGAAATTAGAGCCAAGCAAGGAGGTTTAACAGAGGAAGCAATTCAAGAAGCTAGGGATGTTGGGGAAGCTAAAGGTCGCAGAAAAGTTGCTGAAAAGATCGCCAGCAGAAGTTACCTATCTTGTGACTATTTTGGTAAAGACTAAGTTAGAACCAAAAATCTTAAATATTGTAGGTTGGGTTGAGGAATCGAAACCCAACATTTTTCTGAGTTTATTCTTACAGAAACCCCACATTTTGCTAATTTTTCTGAGGTTATTCTGATGGATAAATCTTGCTCAAACTTTGTTCAAAATAACCGATAATTCTTCATTCTTCAAAGATTTGTTTTCTCATTGAACAGTTAGAGCCAAAAATCTGAAATTCTGTAGATTAGCTTGAGGAACCAAAACCCCACATTTTTAGAGTTTTTATTAGGTGACTCCTATGGATAAGTCTTGCTCAAACTTTGTTCAACACAACCGATAATTCTTAATTCTTAAAAGATTTGTTTTCTCCAGGAACAGTTAGAGCCAAAAATCTGAAATTCCGTAATTATCAATATATTTTCCCCTACTCCCTACTCCCTCTTTAATGATATAAATTAAAATTCCAAACAGAGATTCCAAATTCCCAATAAAATGCTCGCCAGCTTCAAGATCAACTCGATCTTCTGTCAATCTTAAAAACTTCCAATTACTCCCTGTTGTCACAATTCCATAAATACAAAAAATTTGATTATTTTTTTGTTGATTAAACAACTGAGCTGCCAACATTTCTGCTATACATTGAGACAATCCAGATTTAATATTATCATTTTTTGCTTCAACAATTGTCACCACAGGAGCAGTTATTTCTAACTGTTTCGGAGAATAACTAATAATAAAATCACATCTTCCCGTTAATCCCTTGCTTTTATCTACATTAAACTCTGTGCCAGAAAATAAACTAATTTGGCGATTGAAATATTTTATGAGTTCTACAATAATTGGATAAATAATCAATTATGAACGAGCTTTTTCTGTATCAATTTCTAATGCTAAAGGAATATTTTCAGCTAAAATTTATTTCAGTAAAGCACTAGGATTTACAGATTCTATCAACTTGAATAATTCTACTCGCTACTGAAGTATCAGATTAAATTCAGATTCTAGTTGTTAGAGAGTAAATTCACTGTAAGACATAGCATTAAGGAAGAAGAAAGAATAAAAAAGGAACAAGTTGGAAAAATCTCATCAATCAATTTATTCTACCCACTTAAATTTCTGATATTCGACTAGATTGCAAATTTCTAATTTTTGACTATCGCCTTTCTAACTTCAGTTGAGATATTTTGATTGGCGATCGCTGTGAGAAAAAAAATGTAAGAAAGGAGCAAGAAGCAAGAAGTTATAAAAATCTCATCAAAAAACTTATTCTAGGAAATCTACAGTATTTGACAACTCAAGTAAGATTATTTTTTTACTAGAAACTACTTTCAATTTCATATTTTTAAATCAATTCTATTATTCTTGAGCATTCCTAAAATATTCTATTTCAATCTGGAAAAGCAATTTATTTACCCTATAATAAGTCATCTGTCAATAGCCATAATTACTTAAGCACTTCTACTAATCTAAAATTTATCGTTTTGAGGTTATCCGCTTTTGCCAAAAATATGAATAGTCTAAATAATTTTAACGTAAATACTTGCTTGTAGCTTTATTCAAGACAGAATCTTTTACTTTTACACACAACATTAGCACAATACCTTATGTACAGATAATGATACCAAATGCATGAAATAACGCAAGTGCGTGAAATATTTTGTAATAATTTGGGAAAAATAGGAGCTTGTTTGATTAAAATAAACAATTTTAATTACTAACGCGATAAGTTAAATCTATAGTTTACTTGTCTTATCTGATTTTTAACTTGAAACTACTTTTGGATGATTGGCGATCGCGTTCCTGATAAAAAAGAGAATATTCCCTGAAATTTTTGTAGAGATGTTCTATAGAACATCCCCACATTTATATATTGCCTATTTAGAATTTTACCAATCACTGGTTTCCTGACTCACTGACGCATTTGCCTCAGTTGCTTGCCACAACTTAAAAAGTAACAACTCAATCCGATCGCTTAAGGTAGCGATAAAAATTCCATTTTCTTGTTCTGGATCTACTGTAATCCAAATTCCTCCTAAACTAACTTCGACAAACTCATCATCAGCAACACAAAGGGCAATATCTTCCCCACCTTCCTTTTGTACAGCTACCTCCAACATCGACAAATCAGGTAAACTTACAGGTAGCAAAAAAGCTGCAGAACTTGGTTCAACTACAATTTTTTGACCAACTCGCATAGCCAACATTACCCGTAGTGCTACCAACTGTTCGGGAGATTGAGCCAAACGTTCGATATAAAAGCCAGATTCAGTATAAGTTAACTTTAGCATTCCCGGTGGTCTCTCCTTTTTTAATATGAAGAGCTTCGGATGTTATTGAGTAATTAATCTATAACTCAAAACTCAAAACTCTTTGCAGTTATTGAAATTAGTTTTGTTAACAACATCTGGCGCCTTGGATAATTTCCTTGCCATTATCTTCTCAAATGACGGCATCAAAATTTAGCTCTAGTTACTTCACTAGAACTAACGAAACTTATGAGCAACTTTTTAGGTCTACTCCTGTAGAAAAATAGGAACTTTTAAACCTCGTGTTGCCGTTCGCGCCAGAACTGTTCAGCAAATGCAATAGTCGGATGTATTGGTGTCTTCGGTTGATTGAATAATTTCATCCCTGCTTCAGTAGGAGTACGACTACCTTTAAAAGCATTGCACCTTTCGCAAGCGGTAACTACATTATCCCAACTATGCTTACCACCTTTTGAGCGAGGAATAACATGATCTAAGGTTAAACGTTTAGTAGTACCGCAATATTGACAACGATGATGATCTCGCTTTAATACTTCCCTTCGGTTGACGGGAGGAACTTTCCACACCCGTTCTTGGGAGGCCATCGTTAAGCGAATTTGTTCCGGCACATATAAAACCAAACTAGGAGAACGCACAGGCCAGCCACTTCCATTATCAAAATTTAGAGGTTCAGCTTTACCAGTCACCAATAGAGCAATAGCCCGCTTGATATTTACGCGGGTCATGGGTAGGTAATTCTGAGAAAATACTACTACAGATTGGTTTAATACTTGAGTCATACTGGTCACTGCTTTACCTCCTAATTTAAAATTTTAGATTTTTTATAGGGACTGGTTTCTCAATTAATTGTCCAAATTCAAAAATTCACTTTTATTTCTTTATTTCCCGATTCTATCTAAAACTAACAGCCCCTGCTTCTGTTTCTTCGGAAGCGGGGGCTAGAAAAAAGATATTTATACCTTTTAGTCTGAGTTATGTACAGATATTTTCGGCCTGTACCTTCCCCTTCCTAATTGATTTGACCTGATCTTTGGCCATTCAATCTGAAAAATGTGATGAATTTTTTTGATTAGTCCTAAGCCTCCATAATCAATGGCAAAATCTCTTCCATCACATAAGATTTTCCCCAAACTCAACCATGAAGTAGTCTCACAACCCTTGAATAGGTTGCTGTTTGACTGATCGATGGCTTGGCTAAATGAAAATTTCACAAGAAGGCTCTCAAAAAGTAGGTTTCAAATCCAACCTTTTTTATACTACACTAATATTACAGAGATGTCTACCTAAATTTTAAGGAGAAAAAAAATCATGTACACAATTCCCAAAACCTCGACTACTGACATGGAAGTTACTAGTATTCGTCTAGAAAAGGAGTTAAAGGATAGACTAAAAAAACTGGCTAATAATAAAGGCTATCAAGCTCTGATTCGAGATATCCTCTGGACTTATGTCCAGCAAAAGTCTGGCGATTATCGGCCACAGTTGTCCAATTCGGATATTCGAGCTAGTCTACCTGCAACAGCTCAACAAGAGGAACGATGTGTACTTACTGGCAAAGTCATACGACCAAGTGAAGCGATGTTATTAGGACTTACGACTAATGGTGATATGGTACCCCTCAGTATAGATAGTCTAGAAGATTAACTAAAATTAACTATTGGTGATGGGCAATGGGCAATCAAGAAGTACATAAAGATGACGACGCCCAAATTTATTTATTTGTCTGTTTGCCCATTACCTGAAGTAATCATTCAGCTATTAGCTGTCAGCTCTCAGCAATAAGACCTCGCTCTTAAATGAGGTTTAAATGAATTATGGACTTTAAGGTCAAGGAAGCAGGCTTTTGTAGTAGTATTTAATACTGACTAAATTAGTAAAACTTTTATTCTACACCAAACGCAATAGCTCTTAAGGCAGTTACAACCCAGGAGGCTAGCTGTTAACGTAGTTCCTCTGTTTCGCTGCGCGCCATGTTTCGGAGCATTACGTCAGGAAAAAGCGTAGCTCCTCCGCAGGAGGCAAGAGGCTAGCTGACGGCTGAATGCTTGCCACCAGAATATAAAGTCAAAATGCAAAAGTCGAAAGTTGATTTTGTTTCTCTAATTGCTAACTCTACAGTAGTGGTTTGTTAACCTTAAAGTAGGGAAATAGGGAACTAGAAAAATCAAGCCCAAATATTGGTTTTCTAGAAAATGTTAAACCAACATTTAAGCTTTGACGCAGTATCACTTTCAGTTACCTGACAGCAACCAAATAAAAATTTATACGCAATTGTCAAAAATTGATTAACTATAAATTGATGATGATATAACAATATGTCCAATATTATACTAAGCTTTTGATGATAATTTGCTTGACCTAAATTATTAAAATTGTCAAGATTTTGACTTATTTTTATGTTTGAAATATTGATAGAAAAAACTTCAGCCATTTTCTGAAAATCAGAAAAACAATATCTGAATTGAACTAAATATGATATTTTGGAACAAAAGATCATCCCTGAATAGACTGGACTTAAACTCAATAAAGAAAAGAGTATACTTAACTTAGTTATGTTTGATTTATGATTAATTACCTTAAACAAGGATAAGTATTTAAGTATTAGCGATTAGCTTTTTCTAGGTTATCCTGGGCAAACAGTTTTCACTGGGTAATACTGTAGTAAAAGCTTTTGAATTAATAGGAAAAATTAGCTAAGGAATGAGGATTTTATTATCTACACAAGTTAAATTGCCTACACTCGATATCATCTGAGTTATTTCCAAAAAATTCTAGACTTTATTTAATTCTCATTCCCAAGTAGGGTTTGCTGAAAAAAAGAGGTTGTATATTGAACATCAAAAGCCTTAAGCTACTGATGTAACTGACTTTAGAGCTAATTTAAATTTGATACATAACCTACAAAATTTACCACGCTCTACTTGATATACTTTGATAGTAACTTTTAATTATCCTTCAACCTTGCCATATTTACTCCTCCTTCAAAGCTTGCCATATTTATTCCTCCTTAAAAGGCAATAATTTAATGGCTGAGAATAATCATAGAAGATAACTGAATGCTTACTAAAAAACATAATTAACTAAGAATTTAATCTAAGTTTACAAATTAAATTTTTGTTCGCTATAAATATAAAAATAATCACTGAAAGTGCTTTCTATTTTAGCTTTAATACCCAAGCCTATGCGTAGATTATGGCAAGTTGGACAAACTGTACTTGGCTTAATATTCCGCCATCCTCTTATCGGTGTCAGTGTAGTCCCTATTTTACCTGATGGCCGGATAGTTTTCGTTCGTCGCCGCGATAATAATCAATATGCTCTACCAGGAGGTATGGTTGAATGGGGCGAAGATATTTCTACCACTGTGAAAAGGGAGTTATTCGAAGAAACAGGGTTAGAATTAGTAAAAATTCGTAGATTGGTGGGAGTATATTCTGCACCCGATCGAGACCCAAGAGTACATTCTATTAATATTCTGGTGGAAGCTGATGTTCGTGGAAATATGGATGTTAAAGACACCTTAGAGATTAGTCATGTTCAAGCTTTTGAACTTACATCTTTACCACAGGATATTGGTTATGACTATGCTCGACAATTAAAGGATTATTTGAGTGGGTTGACAATTCTAGACTAAACATTTCTCTAATTAATTAATTAATTGATTGATTGATATTCTATTCTCTGTGAATATTTATGCACTTTTTATGGCTTAATTCTCGTGTCAAGTTGTCTAGTGGGCTATTATTTTGGCGTGAAATTGGTACTGGTTCAAATTATATAGTTTTTCTACATGGAACTTGGTATGACAGTAGTCAGTGGTTATCAATTATGGAGGGATTGAGTCTAAATTACCATTGTTTTGCGCCAGATTTACCTGGATTTAGTGAATCGCAATTTTCTTCTACTCATTACTCAATTAGTCAAATGGTAGAGTCTTTGGCTGAATATATAAATGCCTTAAACTTGGAAAAGGTATATTTAGTTGCTCACTCTCTCGGAGGTTGGATAGCTGCCAGTTATGCTCTTAAATATTCAGATAAATTATTGGGTTTAATTTTATTATCTCCTGAAGGAATTGATATTCCTAATGTAAAAGTACGTTGGCAATTGTCTGCTTGGTTAGCTCCGAGATTTTCTTTTTTCTGTTTAATTTTGCGATTAATATATCCTTTTGCTAGGTTATTAGGGATTGAAACGAAGGTCAAGGAACTACTACAAATTAGACAAAAATTACTGCTTGATTCAACAGGAAATAAAATTTTATTTCAGCGGAGGTGGGTAGAGATAAAAGCTGAATTGTTAGCAAAAAAATTGGCTTCTTTAAAAGTAGTAACATTGATTTTACAAGGTTATAAAGATACAGATATTGCTCTTTCCATGAGTAAATACTATGCTGATTTATTACCAATGGCTAAACTTTATTTAATAAATTCTGGCGAGGATAACTTGGCTGAACAGATGCCAGATATAGTAGTACAAAAAATTCTGGATTTTTTGAGCAACGAATATAATTTATCATAGTTGTTTAAATAGGTGCGTATTCAAAATTAGAGAGTGTTTTTCATTAATGGATAATTGATAATTACCTCTCCCTAAAACGAATTGATTGATGCGGAGCGTGAAAATTTTTTCTTCTCAAGGGGAGATTGGATATGACGCACTTCGGAATGCTTACCGTTTCATGTCGGCGACAGCCGAAAACGACCGCTTGTTTCTCCTTTAAAGGAGAGGCTTTTTACCTTAATTATTTGCTAAACAAAAAAAATATTAAGGCTTGAAGTGATGGAATAAATTTACATTCATGGCTAATATAAAGAGTAGGGGTTTAGTGAGCAAACCCTTACTTAATACTAGCTATATTTTAGCCAATATTTCCGGAGTATTTTGTGGTTACCAGAAAATTGGGTTTAAAGCCTCGCCCATAAGCGGGCGACTTTTTAGCAGTTGATTTTATTTCAATAAATATGTTATCATGTTGTTAG
>NZ_JBNHER010000127.1:0-3616 GCF_050015975.1 Dapis purpurea BLCC-M126
AATTCCGTAACGGTTTTAACCAGAGGTAATTATCAATTATCCATTATCAATTATCCATTATCAATTATCAATTAATGAAAGGAAGCGCCTACTTTATTAAATCGAACTATTTAGTTTTCAAATCTATCTTCTAGAGGGGCAATACCAAAAAAAAAGTATATACAGTGGATTTTATATCAGTGAGTTAAACCTATAGCGGGCAAAATGCCCGCACTACAAAGATTTTATTAGAGATATTTGTACTTCATCTACTTGCAATTTGCTGTAGGTAGTCTCTAACTCAAAACCCAATTGACTAGAGTCCGAACACCATAACCAGTAGCACCTGGATTATTGTAACCATTCTCTGCATCAATCCAAACTGGACCAGCAACATCTAAATGTGCCCAAGGTGTATCTTTAACAAACTGCTTCAAAAATAAAGCTGCAGTAATAGCACCACCAGGGCGCGGACCTGTATTTTTCATATCCGCGTGCATAGCTTTTAATCCCTCAAAATATTTCTCCTCCAAAGGCATCCGCCACATTTTCTCTCCAGCTCTTTCTGCTGCTGCTGTTAGTTCTGCTGCTAAGTCATCATTAGGACTCCACAAACCAGCAATATCATTACCCAATGCCACAACACAAGCACCTGTAAGAGTTGCTAAATCTACAATTGCATCTACTCCTAACTTTTCAGCAAAGACTAACGCATCTGCTAAAGTCAAACGCCCCTCTGCATCTGTGTTGTTAACTTCAATAGTTTTGCCATTGGAAGCAGTCAGAAAATCACCAGGGTGCATGGCGTGCCCACTAACCATATTTTCTGTAACAGCGCTGATAAAATGAACTTCCACATCTGGTTTCAACTGGGAGATCGCCTTAACAGCACCAAAAGTTGTACCTGCTCCTCCCATATCAACTTTCATCATTTCAATACCACTACCAGAAACTTTGAGATTTAAACCACCGGAGTCAAAAGTTAAACCTTTTCCAACTATTGCTAACTTGCGACGAGGAGTACCTTCTGGTTTGTAAGTGATATGAATAAATTTTGGTGGCAAGTCAGAAGCTTTAGCAACTCCAAGAAAAGCTCCCATACCTAGTTTTTCACAATCTTCTTTTTCTAGAATTTCTAGAGCTAGACCAAACTCTTTAGCTAAAGCTTCAGCAGTTTCAGCCATAGTTATTGGGGTACAGGAGTTAGCGGGAGCTGCGACAAGTTCCCTGGCGAGAATGACTCCTGAACATATTTGTCTGGCGCGAGCGATCGCTTCATCGGAGCCAGCTAAACCAATTAAGTCTACTTTTTCTACATCTGGCCCTGGATTTTCCAGTTCAGATTTAAAGCGATTATCTTTATGGAGAGCTAGCTCAATACCTTCAGTAATAGCTATAGCTGTAGAATCAGCGTCCTGACACATTGGCAGACTAATTCCTAGAGTTTTACATCTCTCCTTTTTGGCCAAACGTCCAGAGGTAGCTGCTGCTTGGCGCAGAGTATCTAATTTTAACTCCTCTGATTTACCTAGGCCCACAATAATAATTTTGCGAATAGGGGTGGTACCACCGACACGAGTTGAGGCACTGCTGTTGGCTTTACCTTTAAATTCTGTTTCTTCAATTAATTCAGATAAAGTACCAGCTAACATTTCGTTCAATCTGGCCATATCCCCGGTTAATTCTATGGCATCCTCAAATAAACCAATAGCTAGGGCATCTCCAGTCCATTCTAACTGAGGTGTATTGATTGCTTTAATTTCCATGTTAATTTCCTCTCAAGCAGTAATAGATTATCTTAATCTGTTTTCTGAATGTATCGACATTTCAGGACTTACTTCTAGTAGTCTATTCTGACTCAAAAAATGTTTTTTTTATAATTAAAAATATATAACAAATTTTTCTTATATTTATGGATTGATTAATTACTGTGTAAGTTTAAATAAAATTGGTGTCGATCAAATTTGAATACAATCAGCTTAAACAATGCTACAAAATTATATTTTTTAGGAACATTAACATAAAAAATTGGCATCAACTAAAGATGGAATTATTACAAACAATAACAGTTTTTCTCTGATTGATACTCTATTTGTCGCAAATCTTGACCAAATGCTGATAAATTAGTAATCTATGTCACAAAAGTAAAAAATATATAAATTGATTGAGCAGAGTAAATATATCAAAAAAGCATCCATGTAGATGATGATTTTTGATGTTGTCTGGCAAACACAAATTTTTTTCCTTAATTCAAATTGATCAAATATAGGAAATTTATAATATTATTATAATAACAATTTTATAAAATTTTACTACAGTCACGGAACACTCTAACTAAGAATACTGAACTGGTAGCTGGGAAAAATAAGTATACAGAAAAGCTTGCATTATTACAATTGCTGCAACGTCTAAACTTTTAGACTGCAAGGAGGAGTCACAGATTCATAAATAACTACCTTTTTTAAATTTTCTATTAAACAAATCAATTTTACCATACTCTAATAGCAGTTGAGAAACCTTTTTATACCGGATATGAACTGATAAATTATCCCAAAATCCCTAATCAAAATATAAAAGTTAGAAAAATAGTAATAACAATGTGGCAACTAATAGCAAATATATTTTCCCCTGGGCAATTTATACCAAAAGGCCAATGCTATCTTTGGAACTCAGAGTTACTCTGGCTAAATGCTAGCTCAGACGTATTAATAGCTATAGCTTACTACTTTATAGCTATCATGTTAGTCTACTTTCTCTACCAACGAGCAAATGTATTGATTATAGGGGCTTTTATCGTTTTCTGTGGTACAACCCACTTAATGGAAGTTTGGACTTTGTGGCATCCTGCTTATTGGATATCAGTGAGTATTAAAGGAATTACAGCTACACTTTCTCTATATATACTAATAAGATTTTTTTCCCTAATTCCACACCCACTAATATTACCTAATTCAGCCAAATTGAAAGCAACTAAAAAAAGTTTAGAATTAGAAATTAAACAGTGCCAAAATACTGAAATAGGACTAAGAAAAAGTGAAAGTTGCCATCGAGTTGTAGTCGAAGACCATACAGAATTGATTTGTCGTTTTTATCCAGGCGGAATATTAACTTTTGTCAACGATGCTTATTGTCGGTACTTTGACAAAAAACCAGAAGAGTTGATAGGAATAAGTTTTTATCAGTTTCTTACTTCTTTCGAGGTTGCCAAGCTACAACAACAATTAGATGTTCTAACACCAGAAAAATCTGTAGTCACCCATGAACAAATGGTAGAAATGGCCAGTGGAGAGCGCAGGTGGCAAGAGTGGACGAACCGAGCAATATTTGATGAATACGATAACTTAGTAGAATACCAAGCAGTGGGGCGAGATATTACTGCTATTAGGGAGAGCGAAAGACGCTTCCAAGCTATTTTTAACCAAACATTTCAATTTATTGGACTCCTTAAACCTGATGGTACTATCTTGGAAGCTAATCAGACATTTTTAGACTTTGCTGATGCCAAACATGAAAATATTGTCGGTAAATATTTTTGGGAAGCGCAGTTGTGGTTAGCCATAGATGATGACGAACACTCTCAAGATATAGAACCCATTTGGTATCTCTAAAAAATTAGGCGATCGCTAACCTCTTAAGC
>NZ_JBNHER010000128.1:0-2026 GCF_050015975.1 Dapis purpurea BLCC-M126
AGGGGAGGCTTTAAACCAGAATTATTTAATTATTAATTATTAATAATTGGGTAACCAAACCCCTACTAACTCAAAAATCAGTCAAGTGGGATAACAAACTATTCTCTGTATTAGTGCGAGTAAAAGAATTCCAAGTACCCAAATCTTTGCCTGGATATTCACATAACATAGCTCTGGCATCATCACTCAATCCTTGCACTAGAGTAAAATCAACTCCAGCAATACTAATAATATTATCTAAACTCGCCCCTGTTAGATCGGCAGCTCGCAAATCTGCTCCATCCAACTCCACGGCATTAAGTCGAGCATCACGCAAATTCGCACCTATCAAAAAAGCTCCCTTCATATTTGCCCCACTCAAAGCTGCACCTTGCAAATTCGCACCTGTTAAGTCTGTACCACTCAGATAAGAACCTCGCAAATTCGCACCGCGTAAGTCAGCACCTCTGAGGTAAGCTGTATTTAAGAAAGCTCCACTTAAATTAGCTCCAGGTCCAACTGCTCCTGATTTTTTGTAAGCAAATCCTTCAGGCCAAACAGTACCCCCATCATAGTATGCTACCTGTAGTTTAGCACCATCCAAGTTAGCATTCGTAAAATTAGCATTTTGTAGTTCAGCTCGATTCAAATAAGTATTAGTTAAATCTGCTCCACTCAAGTTCGCACCCTGAAGGTTAGCTCCCCGTAAATCAGCACCTTTGAGATTTGCTCCACTTAAGTCAGTTTCACTCAAGTTTGCTCCGATAAGAATAGTATGATTGAATTTGGCTTGTTGTAAATTTCCTTGACTCAGGTTAATTTGATATAGTTCAATTTCACTAATATCTATACCTTGTAAATTACTACCGATAAGATTTTTATTTTGCTGATAAGCTTGAATAATTTCTGTAGCTGATTGAAACTGCATTTTGTTTAAGGATGGCTTGCTATTTACAGTGGATTGCATTATGGAGGTTCGTTAATATATCTATTCAAAAGTCTCCATTTGATTTATCCTATAATTTGAACGCTCTAAACTAGATTTTTGTTGATTTTTCTTAACTAAAAATCTGGTGGATATTAACAAAACTTTAGATGTAAAAAAATGAAATTAAAACCACCAATGACAATGATGGATTTTTTTATCAAAAGTGAGGGAACATGGTTTTCTCAACGTACTGTTCATCATTTTGATTCTGCTGAAGATGAGTCAGGAAAATCTAATTTTATTGTCAAAGTTTTAACAAAAGATAACCCGAAAATCATTGAAGTTTGTGAACAGCAAAATGTCAATCCAGCTTTAGCAACAGGTGGTGCAAGTTTTAATTGGCAAGATAATTTAGATAATGATGAACCTAATCCAAATTATGCTGCTATTTTAGTTGATATTCCTAATTCTGAAACAGGTAGAACTGGAAAATTTTTGCGTAATCGTGGTTACGTTGAAGGTATTCCTGTAGTGGGTAGATATCATTTTGCCACTGATGGAGTTTTGACAATTGACACAGAATATGAAAGAAATCAAGGGCAAGAACGTTGTTGGTTTCTGACAGATGATTTTCGGGTACGAGTTAGTACAGTGCGGATGATGAATGGTGTTAATTTGATGGCTTATTCTTCTGAACGTCGTTGTTTAACTCGCAAACAATTAGAAGAAATGGTTCAAAAAAATCTTGCTAGAAGTAATGGTTAATTAATTTAACAATTAATTATTAATAATTACCTCTTATTTAGAAGAAGAGGATTGTCTAAAAAAAAATTATTTTTTTCTCTATTAATAAAGAGGGTTTATACCTTAATTTTTAGGTTAGGAAAGAAGAAGCAAGAAAACATACAGGAAAATAATTATTGAGATAGGTTAGGAGGATAGAATTTTATGGAGCAATTCCTTAATTGCTAATACTTCTAGAAAGAAAATTCTATCTTTCACCTTTGTAGCATTCTTTTTTCAAATTGGTTATTGATTCTGTATCGGGTAGGGAGAGTACACCTCTAATATCATGTCCGGATAATCAGTGATAAAAAAGTTTTTGTTTGTAGTAGGGCT
>NZ_JBNHER010000129.1:0-25466 GCF_050015975.1 Dapis purpurea BLCC-M126
TTCCGTCGTGTAGATTAAACTCGGTTTTGCTGACAGTATCTGTGCGGGAAAATGTGCGCAGAGATGTGCTGATATGGCGAATCCGTTCGCATCCCTCTGCCATTGAGGCAATTAGTTTTGGGAAATCTTCGGCAATAAAATCGGGTTCTAGCTCTTCAATCTCTTCGACAATTTCTTCAGGAGGAGAAGTGTTTTCTTCATACAGAGAAAGGATTGACAGCAAATCTTGCAAATGTGCTTGGGCGGAGCTGACATTTCCTCCGATAAAACCAACAGGATTATTAATTTCATGGGCAACTCCTGCTACTAGATTTCCCAATGTTGCCATTTTCTCGCTTTGAACTAATTGCAACTGTGCTTGTTGTAAATCTGTTAAGGCTTGTTGTAAATCTTGCCTCGCCAGTTGTTCTTTGTCATATAATTGGGCATTTTGCAGGGCTATGACAGCTTGAGAACAGAGCAAATTCAAAATTTCGATCCGAGCGCTGGTGAATGCACCACTCGTTTGATTATTTTCCAAGTAGAGAATGCCTCGGAGTTGACCTCTGTCAATTAAAGGTATGCATAATATCGACTGTGGTTGATGCTTTTGGATGTAGTCATCTCGGCCATAGTCGTTGTCTTCTTTGGCATTATCTAAGACGAGGTGCGCTCCCGTGTTTTTGACTTGATTAATGAGGGTTATGGGGACATTGTTAGTTGTCTCAACCGGAATGTTGATTACAGACATTTCTGTTCCTGTAGTGTGGGCTATCAGCATAAGAGTATCTGCTTGAAAGAGCATGAGGGCAACGATTTCGGCCCCAGCATTTTCTTGGATGACTTCCATGAAGTTGGCAATGGCACCTTTGAGGTCGATTTCTTGAGAAAGGCTGCGGGATGCTTTCATCAGGCTGGCTAAATCTAACAGTTCTCCAGTCGAGGTATTGGTGCTGGAAACCGTTCCTTTAGTGAGAGTGGCGATCTTACTGTTAGCAGTTCCACCCAATTGTTGCCGTTGGATAATAGGAGACAGCAGTTGGGGATAACATTTTTCGAGGTGGTTGATTTTGGCTTTTGCTCCCCATTGAGCATAGCAGTAGTAGGCTTTTTGCATATAGGCGCATGCTATTGTTTCTTTGCCCCAGTCGAGGTAGAATTTGGCTGCAAGTTCGTTGGCGAGAGCTTCTTCTTGGATGTATTTATTTTCTTCCGCTCCGGCTATTGCGCGATCGTATAACTCAATAGCTTCTAGTTTTTCACCCAAAACCCGATATTTTTCAGCTTCAATTAGATCGTATTTGTGTTGGAAATTCATTGGGGCATAATTTGCCCAGTGTTTCATTTTTTCTTGATTGGATATAACTTTGTCGATTTCCTTTTCTAGCTCATCTTCTTGTTTGGAATCTACCCACATTTTCGAGCAGGATAGTTGTATCAAAGAATCGTAAAAATAGAAAATCTGAACAACTAAGTTCCCTGTGACTCCATGCAAATACTTTTCGGCTGCCGCTGCATTCTCAACTGCTTGCTGAAACTCTCCTAATAAATAACAGAGAATCATTTTGTTGAAATAAAGATGATAAATTGCTGTAGCATCATTAGCTTGCTGATGCAGAGGCAACATTTCAAATTCCTTATAAACTTCTCCTTCAAGCTGCCATGGCTCGCTAACGTCACCCATCAAGTTCAATATTGCTTGCTGCAAGATTTGATTGACTAGCAGCGAATTTTTTTGTTTTAACTTACTTAAAATTTGATTGTATTTCTCAAGTTCTTGATTTAATTCAGGAAGTCGCTGACCGATTAGATAGGCATGATAAACGTAAATATAAGTCGATAAAGCCGCAAACTCTAGATCGCCCGTCTCTAGTCCGAGAGTATATGCAGATTGTAGCGAGTCTAGAGTATTCTGTACTGCTTCTCGATAGTGTCTGACATCTGCATTAACAATAAAAATTGTTGCAGCTTTTACTTCTTTAGCATCTAGACGATCGAGTAATGCTAAAGCGAGTTGACCAAATTGATAGCCAGTTTCTATATCGCCAACAATCCCACAAAGAATCAAAGCAAAAAAAGCATATACTGATGGTGATAATACCATATTTCCATACTCAACAGACAATTCAACTTGTTTGATGACTACCAGTGGCAACAACATCGGCATCACTTGATAAGTACAAGGTGCTAAATTTTTGAGGATTCGCATTGATGCTAACTTCACCGGATCGCTCATTAACGGAAGTTGGATTAAGCTCATAGGATTTTTGCCAGTAAGCTTGGATAAAATAGCCGATATTGTTGCTTCAACATCTGATGAATTCGGGGATTCGGGAAAAATGATTTCCAGGGATTGTAAAACTTCTATTCCGATTTGTAATACCTCTGATAGCTTGTTTTGTGCCATTCCCGCCTGCATCTTAACTTGATAAACTGGAACAGCATCTAAAAGAGTTCGAGCGCGATTTTGAACAATCTCAACGAATTTTTCCATTTGCTTAAAGTCAGCGGTCAGGTAGGCTGCTTCAACAGATTCTTGATAAAGTTTAAGGGTGAAAGCATAACGCTCTTCCCAACTGGATGTAGGGATTAAATTCCGAGCAACGGCCAAATATTCTACAGCAGCTTGATACGCCGTTGTTGCTTTTGCCTGTTGTCCTGCTCTCAAATTTAATTGAGCCAGTTGAAAACCCTCGAAGGATTTATCTGCTGATTCTATGCCAATATTTAAGTGGTTAACGATCTCAAAAATTTTCTCGTCTAGTGTTTCTTCAGGAGTATTATCGAGTAATTGCTGTCCAATTTTGAAATGTGTGGATTTTTTTTGATCCGATTTAATTAGAGAATAAGCGGCTTGTTGAACACGATCGTGCAGGAAGCGATAACTTACTCCGATCCCCTCCGCTTTGTCTTCGTCTTTTTCCCATCCTTGAAAAAACTTATAGGCTTCGCTCTGGGGTAAAATTAACCCTTCTCGCAGGGCGCTCCACAGATTAGCGGCAACTTCCTCGGAAAGGGTTTCGCAGATAATGGCTAAGGTAGCTAAGTCAAATTGATTACCAATGCAGGCAGCTAATTTCAGTACTTTTTGGGTTTCTTTCGGCAATTTATGCAAGCGTCCCGCCATGAATTCCACTACATCATCCGTGAGGGCTGCATCCCGGACCTTCACGAAATCGCATTCCCAATATCCCAAATTTTGATTAAAAGTAATCAAATCATCTTCATACAATCCTTTTAAGAATTGAGTGGTAAAAAAGGGATTGCCTTTCGTCTTTTGATAGACTAAATTAGTTAAGGGAGTGGCTAACTCTACCATACAACTCAGGGTTTCCGCCACCAATTGATTGACGCGATCTACAGACAAGGGTGCTAAAGTAATTGTTGAAATCGTCGTCTGTTGTTTTTCTAATTCCCCTAAACATAACATCAACGGATGGGCAGGAAAAACTTCGTTATCTCTATATGCTCCCAACAGTAGCAAATATCCTGTCCGAGTTCCTCCCATCAGTACTTTCAGCAAGTTTAATGATGCTGAGTCTGCCCATTGCAAGTCATCGAGAAAGAGAGTTAAGGGATGCTCAATTGTTGTAAAGACGGCGATAAATTTCTCAAACAAGAGGTTAAAGCGATTTTGAGCAGCCGTGCCTTCTAGTTCAGGAACAGGAGGCTGTTGTCCAATGATATGTTGGAGTTCGGGAATAACTTCAATAAGAACTTGCCCGTTTTCTCCCACCGCTTCCAGGATTTTCTGTTTCCACTTTTGCAATTGGGTATCAGATTCTCCCAGTAGTTGCCCCATTAAACTGCGGAAGGCGATGACAAAGGCAGAAAAAGGTATATTGCGATTGAATTGGTCGAATTTACCTTTGATAAAGTACCCCTTTTGTCTGGTGATTGGTTTGTGTACTTCATTCACTACGGCGGTTTTTCCGATGCCAGAAAATCCTGCTACTAGCATCATTTCTGTTTGTCCCTCTGCCACGCGCTCAAAAGCATCAAGAAGCCTTTGCACTTCTATTTCGCGTCCGTATAGTTTTTCCGGGATTAAAAAACGATCGCACAGGTCCCGTTCTCCTAAACCAAAAGGTTCAATTTTTCCAGTTTCAAGATATTCAACCCTACATTTTTCCAGGTCATATTTTAGTCCTAATGCACTTTGATACCTTTCTTCGGCGTTTTTGGCCATCAACTTAAAGAATATATTAGATAAGGCTTTCGGCACTAGGACATCAGGAATCGAAGGAGGAGTTTTGGCAATGTGTGCGTGAACAAGTTCCAAGGGATCTTCGCTTTCAAAGGGCAGTTTTCCTGTTAATAGTTCGTAAAATGTCACTCCTAGAGAATAAAAATCGCTGCGATAGTCGATACCTCTATTCATGCGTCCGGTTTGTTCCGGAGAAAGATAACCTAGAGTTCCTTCTAATACATTGGGAGTTTGCAAGCTTTGGGTTTCTTTGGGCAGTAAGGAGGATATACTAAAATCTATTAATTTTACTTCTTTTGTTTCTGGATGAATTAATATATTTGCTGGTTTGATATCTTTATGAATAATTTGATTTTGATGGAGATCGTGGAGAATTTCTACTATTTGCAAAGCAATTTCCCAAAATTGTTCAATGGATACAGAGAATTGGCGCTGATATTCGGCTAGGGAGATAGCTCCAATATCTTCCATGATTAGAACATAGCCATTCTTGTAACGCTCTAGGGCATATGGTTTGAGAATACCGTTTAGGTCTAGATTTTTGGCAATGGCATATTGATTTCTAAACTGCACTAATTCATTAAAGGAAGGATATTCCTGACCCATTAGTTTGACTACTACGGGTTGCCCACTTTCGATATTTCGACAGCGATAGACTAGGGTACGTTCGCTTTTGTGAATGAGTTCATGGGTTTGATAATTAGCAATTTTAATTGTTTTTGTCTCAATCATTGGCTTGGTTTATTTGTTGTTGAGTCTAAAATTTTGTTTGCTCTTAAGCCTAGTTTAATTCCTTTTTTTTCCGAAAGTCCAGCTATTATAATAAATATTTACAGTTGTCTGTTTCAATCATTAGTGTCACCAGAATCCTTACTTGGTGGTTCTTGCTTAAGTTTCAAGCCAAATTTTATTTAGGAATCACAATGGTAAAAATTGTACCTTGCCCAACTGTCGAATCACAACTAATCATACCACCGTGTTTTTCTGTGATTATTTGATCAGCGATCGCCATTCCTAAACCAGTTCCTTTGCCCACTCCTTTGGTGGTATATCCTTGCTGGAAAATGCGTGCTTTCACTTCTTCTGGCATTCCCGTTCCATTGTCAGCAATTCGGACTATAACGCTTTTTTTGTCTGCACTTAATTCTGTTTCAATGGTAATCTGATTTTGGTCTTTTTCTATTTGTTGAAAAGTTTTCCCTTCATTGCTTTCATCTAAAGCATCGATGGCATTCGCCAATAAATTCATAAACACTTGATTTAGTTGTCCTGGATAACATTTGACTTCTGGAATATCCCCATATTTTTTAATGATTTCAATGGCTGGTCTTTGCTCGTTTGCTTTGAGGCGGTATTTTAAGATTAATAAGGTACTATCTATCCCATCGTGGAGATTAAATTCGGTTTTGCTAACAGTATCTGTGCGGGAAAATGTTCGTAGAGATTTGCTGATATTGCGAATGATATTACATCCCTCTGCCATTGATGCAATTAGTTTGGGGAAATCTTCAGCAATAAAATCTGGTTCTAGTTCTTCAATCTCTTCAGCAATTTCTTGAGAAGGAGAGGTATTTTCTTGATACAGAGAAAGGATTGATAGCAAATCTTGCAAATGTTCTTGGGCTGCATCCACATTGCCACCAATAAAGCCTACAGGATTATTAATTTCGTGGGCAACTCCTGCTACCAGGTTTCCCAAAGTTGCCATTTTTTCACTTTGTACTAATTGCAATTGTGCCTGTTGTAAATCTGTCAATGCTTGTTGTAAATCGTTTCGTGCAAGTTGTTCTTTGTCGTAGAGTTGGGCATTTTGCAGGGCTATGGCAGCTTGAGAACAGAGCAAATTCAATATTTCTACGCGATCCCTGGTAAATGCTCCCCTCACTTGATTATTTTCCAAGTAGAGAATGCCAATGAGTTGGCCTCTGTCAATTAAAGGCATACATAACACAGACTGTGGTTGATGCTTTTGGATATAGTCATCTCGGTTATAGTCGTTGTCTTCTTTGGCATTATCTAGGACGATGTGTTCCCGCGTATTTTTGACTTGATTGATGAGGGTTAGGGGGACATTGTTGCTTGTATCAACCGGAATACTTATTACAGACATCTCCTCTCCTGTTGCATGGGCAACAAGCAGAAGAATATCTTCTTCCAATAAGATGAGGGCAACGGTTTCAGCTCCAGCGTTTTCTTGAATGACTTCCATGAAGTTAGCGATCGCGCCCTTGAGGTCAATTTCTTGGGAAAGGCTGCGGGAGGCTTTCATTAGGCTGGCCAAATCTAACAGTTCTCCGATAGAGGTACTGGTGTTGGACACTGTTCCCCTGGTAAGAGTGGTTATCTTACTGTTGGTGTTCTCACCCAATGGTTGTCGATGGAGGATAGGATATAGCAGTTGTGGATATCGTTTTTCAAGATCATCAATTTTAGCTTTTGCTCCCCATTGAGCGTAACAATAATATGCTTCTTGCATATAGGCAACTGCAAGTTTTTCTCTTTCCCAGTCGAGATAGAATTTGGCTGCTAGTTCGTTAGCAAGGGCTTCTTCTTGGAGAAACTGATTGACTTTAGCTTCAGCAATGGCGCGATCGTAGAAGTCCATGGCTTTATGTTGCTGCCCCAAGACGCGATACCTTTCGGCATCAAGCAAATACACTCGGTGCATTTGACTTGTAGGGGCATGATGCGCCCATTGCTGCAGTTCCGTTAGGTTGTCTGAGAATATCTGGGGTAAAAGCTCGTCCGCAGGGTGTTGTTGGGTGGGCAAGAGGGCTAAATGACTAAGTGCTTCATAAAAGCGATGCACAGAAATGATGAAAAATCCCGCGACTCCCCCTAAATATTGTTTTGCCTCTGTAGCCATGCGAACGGCTTGAGAATGCTCGTAGAAGATGTAACATAGTATTAATTTGCTGACGTGCAGGGTTGCCAATGCATAATTATCGTTAGTTTTTCGATGCAAGGGCACCATGCACCCTTCATCATAAATTTCCCCCTGCAAAACCCAGGGGATGTCGCAGAAACCGAGTAAATTCAAGACGGACTGGTAATAGATCCGATGATAGTTGTGGGTAACATCTTGTTTCAGTTGCACTAAGGCTAGATTGTAAGTTTTAAAGTCTGGTTCTAATATCGTTAAATTTTTGCCCAGGAAAAATGACAGTACGCAGTAGTTGTAACAACAGTAACCCGCATATTCTAAAGCACCAGTTTCTAACCCGCTTTGGTAGCCTTCCAGTAGGGGTAATAGCAATTCTTGGAGGGGCTGTTTCCAAGGTTTGACAAAGGTATATACCATGTTGACGGTGCTTGTGATAAATTCTCGGCTCTGGGAGCGCGATAAAATATCCATGGCTAGTTGCCCCATCCGATCTCCCAGTTCGATTTCCCCAAAGCTACACAGTAGAACGCCATACCAAGCATAGGCTTGCGCAGAGGCATCCGCATTGCCATATTGAATTGAAAGACTCACTTGCTTACAAACGACGAAGGGCATGAGAATAGGAAGGGCTTGATAAACCCCTGCGGTGACAGTTGCTAAAATTCGCAGTGCTGCCATTGCTTCCGCCGCTTCCATAGTTGGCAGTTCCAACAATTCTTCTACTGTTTTGTTGCCTAAGAGAGCTGCAGTCTCTTGGAAAATTTGATCGACATCAGCTTCCGTGGGAGCATCGGGAAACTCTACACCCAATAATTTCAATGCAGCAAGGGCAGTTTGGACGGCTTTGGGCTGCTGACTCCGGGCTACGTCTGCCAAAATCCGAGCTTCATACACTTTCATGGTATCGAGTAAGTCCCGGGCTTGTTGCAACACCACCTCTACGAATAACTCCATGCGTTCGTACTCTCCCCCTAGGCAAGCTGCTTCAGCGCCTAAATTATACAGATTTAAGGTGAATTCATAGCTTTGCTGCCAAGCCCTTTGAGGAAGAAGTTGGATACCTTTATTTGCGTATTCAACAGTGGCAACATAAGCTGTGGCTAATTTAGCGCGTTGAGCTGCGGCAAGATTGAGCTTTGCTAGGTCATGTCGTTCCGTTTCTGATGAAATTAAGTCGCTGCCCTGATTGAGCTGATTAACGATCTCAAAAATTTTCTCATCTCGTTCCGTTGCACTCATGGCACGGAGTAATAATCTTCCTACTTTCAGGTGTGTCTGTTGTTTTTTCTCGATTTAGATCAGAGAATAGGCAGCTTGTTGGACGCGATCGTGTAAGAAGCGATAGCCAACACTTATCCCCTCGGCTCGATCTTCGTCTTTTTCCCTGCTTTGAAAAAACTTATAGGCTTCGCTCTGAGGTAAAACCAACCCTTCTCGTAAAGCACTCCATAAATTGGCTGCTACTTCCTCAGAAGGGATTTCGCAGATAATGGCTAAGGTCTCTAAGTCAAATTGATTACCAATGCAGGCAGCTAATTTCATCACTTTTTGGGTTTCATCAGGCAACTTATGTAACCTTAGCGCCATAAATTCCACCACATCATCTGTAAGAGCTGCATCTTGCACCTTCACTAAATCGCATTCCCAATATCCCATATTGGGATTAAAAGTAATCAACTCATCTTCATGCAATCCTTTTAAGAATTGGGTGGTAAAGAAAGGATTGCCTTTCGTCTTTTGATATACTAAATCTGTCAAGGGAGCAGCTAACTCTACCGAACAACTGAGAGTTTCGGCCACCAATTGATTGATATGAGCAATAGATAAGGGTATTAAAGTAATTGTTGAAGTCGTTGTGTTTTGTTTTTCTAATTCTGCCAAAGTTAACATCAATGGATGTGCGGGGAAAACTTCGTTATCTCTATATGCCCCCAAAAGGAGCAAATATCCTGTTCCAGTATCCCCCATCAGCACTTTCAGCAAGTTTAACGATGCTGAGTCCACCCATTGCAAGTCATCCAGAAATAGGGTTAAAGGATGCTCAATGGTTGTGAAGACGGCGATAAATTTCTCAAATAGGAGGTTAAACCGATTCTGGGCAGCACTGCCTGAGAGTTCGGGGGCGGGGGGCTGTTCTCCAATAATTCTTTCGAGTTCAGGAATTACATCAATGAGAACTTGCCCATTTTCTCCCAATGCTTCTAGGATTTTGGCTTTCCACTTTTTCAATTGGGCATCAGACTCTCCCAGTAGTTGCCCTATCAAGCTACGGAAGGCGATCACAAAAGCTGAAAAGGGAATATTACGATTGAATTGGTCGAATTTCCCTTTGATAAAATACCCTTTCTGTCGGGTGATGGGTTTATGCACTTCATTGACTACAGCAGTTTTCCCAATGCCGGAATATCCTGCTACCAGCATCATTTCTGTTTGTCCTGAAGCTACTCTTTCAAAGCCATCAAGCAAAGTTTGTACTTCTTTTTCCCTTCCATATAGTTTTTCTGGAATCAGGAAGCGAGCACTCCTATCTTCCGCTCCCAAGACAAACGGTTTAATTTTCCCAGTTTCAAGATATTCAACCCTACATTTTTCCAGGTCATATTTTAACCCCAATGCACTTTGATACCTTTCTTCGGCGTTTTTGGCCATCAATTTCAATACTATATTAGCTAAGGGTGTCGGTACTTGGGCTTCAGGAATTGTCGGAGGGGTTTTAGCTATATGTGCGTGGACTATTTCTAGGGGATCTTCACTTTCAAAGGGGAGTTTTCCTATCAATAGTTCGTAAAATGTCACTCCTAGAGAATAAAAATCGCTGCGATAGTCTATCCCTCTATTCATCCTTCCAGTTTGTTCGGGAGAAAGATAGGCAAGGGTTCCTTCTAAGACATTGGGGGTTTGCAAACTTTGGGTTTCTTTGGGCAGTAACGAGGATATACTAAAATCTATTAATTTTACTTCTTTTGTTTCTGGATGAATTAAAATATTTGCTGGTTTGATATCTTTATGAATAATTTGATTTTGATGGAGATCGTGGAGAATTTCTGCTATAGATAGAGCAATTTCCCAAAATTGTTCAAAGGATACAGACAATTGGCGCTGATATTCGGCTAGGGATATGGCTCCTATATCTTCCATGATTAGAGCATAGCCATTTTTGTAACGCAAGAGGGCATATGGTTTGAGAATACCGTGTAGGTCTAGATTTTTGGCAATGGCATATTGATTTCTAAACTGCACTAATTCGTTAAAGTTCGGATATTCCTGAGCCATGAGTTTGATAATAACTTGTTGCCCACTCTCAAGATTTAGACCCCGATAGACTAGAGTCCGTTCACTTTTGTGGATGAGTTCATGGGCTTGATAATTGGTGATTTTTATGGTTTTTGTCTCAGTCATTGGTGGGGTTTTTCCTTGAGTCTAATTTTTCTGATATTTATGCCTAGTTTACTTTATTCCTTGCCGAAACTCCAAACTCTTACAAATATTTACAGTTGTTTTTTTGAATCATTAGTGTTGCCATAATACTGACTTGGTAGTTGTTGCTAAAATTTCAAGCCAAATTTTATATAGGAATGACGAGGGTAAAAATTGTACCTTGCCCAACTGTGGAATCACAACTAATCTTACCACCGTGTTTTTCTGTGACTATTTGATGAGCAATAGCCATCCCCAAACCTGTTCCTTTCCCTACTCCTTTGGTAGTAAATCCTTGCTCAAATAGTCTGGCTTTTACGTCTTCTGGCATTCCCATTCCATTGTCAGCAATTCGGAGTATAACGCTCTTTTTATCTTCACCTAATTCTGTTGAAATAGTTATGTAATTAGGTTCTTTTTGTATTTCTTGAAAAGTTTTCCCTTGATTGCTTTCATCTATGGCATCAATTCCATTTGCTAATAAATTCATAAACACTTGATTTAGTTGTCCCGGATAGCATTTCACTTTCACAATATCCCCATAGTTTTTGACAATTTCAATGGCTGGTCTTTGCTTGTTTGCTTTCAGACGGTATTTTAAGATTAATAAGGTGCTATCTATTCCCTCGTGCAGATTAAACTCGGTTTTGCTGACAGTATCCGTGCGGGAAAATGTTCGTAGAGATTTACTGATATTGCGAATGATATTGCATCCCTCTTCCATTGATGCAATTAATTTGGGGAAATCTTCGGCAATAAAATCTGGTTCCAGCTCTTCAATTTCTTCAGCAATTTCTTGAGGAGGAGAGGTATTTTCTTGATACAGAGAAAGGATTGATAGCAAATCTTGCAAATGTTCTTGGGCTGCATCCACATTGCCACCAATAAAGCCTACAGGATTATTAATTTCGTGGGCGACTCCCGCTACCAGGTTTCCCAAAGTTGCCATTTTTTCACTTTGAACTAATTGTAATTGTGCCTGTTGTAAATCTGTTAAGGCTTGTTGTTCTTTTTGATATAATTGTGCATTTTGCAGCGCTATGGCAGCTTGGGAACAGAGCAAATTCAATATTTCAATCCTATCACTGGTAAATGCTCCCCTCACTTGATTATTTTCCAAGTAGAGAATGCCGATAAGTTCGCCTCTGTCAATTAAAGGCATACACAGTATAGACTGTGGTTGATGCTTTTGAATGTAGTCATCTCGGCTATAGTCGTTGTCTTCTGTAGCATGATCTAGGACAAGGTGTCTGCGTGTGTTTTTTACATGATTAACAAGGGTTAGGGGGATATTGTTACTTGTCTCAACAGGAATGTTCATTACAGACATTTTCTTTCCTGTAGCGTGGGATCTGAGCATGAGAGTATCTGCTTGAAAGAGCATAAGGGCAACGGTTTCGGCTCCAGCATTTTCTTGGACAACTCTCATTAAGTTGGCGATAGCGCCATTGAGGTTTATTTCTTGGGAAAGGCTACGGGATGCTTTCATAAGGGTGGCTAAATCCAAGAATTCTCCGGTGGAATGACTGGTAGTGGAAACTGTTCCTTTTGTGAGAGTCGTTATCTTACTGTTGCCAGTCTCACCCAATTGTTGCCCTTGAAGGATTGGGGTAAGTAGTTGGGGATAACGTTTTTCGAGGTCGTCTATTTTAGCTTTGGCTCCCCACTGAGCGTAACAATAATAGGCTTCTTGCATATAGATACACGCTATTTTTTCTTTGCCCCAGTTAAGATAGAATTTACTGGCGAGTTCGTTAGCAAGGGCTTCTTCTTGGATAAATCCATTTTCTTTTGCTTCTCGAATGGCCTGATCATAGGCTTCGATCGCTTCTACTTTTTGTCCAAAAAAACGATAGCGTTCTGCCTCAACTAGAAAATACTTATGCAAGAAATTTTCTGGGCAATTTTCTGACCACACTTGCAGTTGTTCTTGATTCGAGCATACCTGTTCCCAAGCTTCCTTTTGTGCTTCTGAAGACATTTCTGAATATAGATTGATAAAAATTAGAGAGCTGTAGTAATAATAATTACTAGAGATGATTTGCCCGGTAATTGCTTTCAAAACTATTTTTGCTTTCTGAATGTATTCAAAGCCTTCTTGAAAGTTACCAGTTACACAACCAAGCTGTATTCTCATCATATAGTAAGCACAAGTGGTAATCCAAGACTGAGACAATTCGCCTTGGCGAATTATCTCAGATGCTTTTGTCAACTCAGTTGTTTGTTTTTGCATATCTTCTAATGGAGATAGATGCATAGTAAATATCTTAGCACCAGCGATCAGAATTGAGAGCATATTATCTTTTAGCTTTTCGGATATTAATTCATATTTTTCAACGTTTTGGGCGAAGCTAGCTAAATTTCTCCCTTCAAATACTTGATTGATAATCCCGCAAAACAAGTTGCGAGCTGCATATACCTTTTCTCCTGATTCCAAGCCTTCTAAGTAGCTTTGGTAGTTAAGTTCAGCAGCTCCATGAATAGGTTTAATCCAGCCCCAAATCGCAAAGCCAAATATGAATCCAGCTTTACTTCTCTGGGTTTTACTGTTTAGTTTATAGCTGAGTTGTATAGCGAATTCTACAATTTCATAAGCCCGCTGATATTTTCTTTTGAGTGCGCCTAGCAGAAGTCCGTAGTTACAGTAAGTCTTGATTGAGCTAGACACATTGCCATGTTGAATCGACAAGTTGACAGCTTTTAAGGAGACAAACGTGTAAAGGTCAATCTCACCGAGAGTATAGATAGGAGCCTCAACGATCGCTAAGATATTGATAATTGCTGCAATCTCTGGCTTGACAGTTGTTGGCAAGTCTAATAGTGAAGAAACAGGCCGATTTTCTAAAGCTGAATCAGCAGCATCAAACTCTTCACTTGCAAGAGTAGCGATGTTATTGCGATCAATATCAATTCCTAATTCCCGTAGTCCTACTAAACCCACCTCAATACCTTCGGGATATTTACCTTGGAGAATATATTTGTTTATTTGGAAAACGCGAATTTGAGCGCGATCTACAGGAGATGTTATCTTCTCTAAGGCATGATCGATGGTGAGGGCTAGCTGTTCATATTGAACATTGCACAATTGAGCGCTACAAAGATTAGAGTATAGCTCAAACATGAAGGGATAGCGATCGCTCCAAGCATCCTCCCCTAGGAGAGAAATGCCGATTTCCAAATATTCAATCGCAGATCCATAGGCTGTAGATGAAATTGCCTTTTTGCCTGCCAATAGATTTATTCTGGCTAGCTTTTCAGTCTGATTTTCTTGCAGTACAAGATCTCGACTAAGATTGAGATGATTAGCGATATCGAAAATATATTTCTGTTGTTCTTCCTCGGATAGATTCTTCAACAGCAGGGAGCCAAGATGGTAATGAACTGCCAACTTTTGATCTTCACGAATCAATAAGTAAGCCGCTTGTTGAACACGATCGTGCAGAAAACGATAGTTCACAGTAATATCAATTGCGGCTTCAACCTCAAGACCCCCTCCCTGAAAGAATTTATAAGTTTCGCTCTCAGGAAGAACTAGACCCTCCTGCAATGCCGACCATAAATCTGCAGCCACCTCCTCTTGGCTTTCCTCACAAATAATGGCTAGGGTAGTCAGATTGAAAAGATTACCAATACAAGCTGCCAACTTCAAAACTTCTTGGGTTCCCTGCGACAACTTCCGCAACCGCCCCACCATAAACTCTACCACATCATCCGTTAAGGCTAACTGTCGCACCTGGGTCAAATCGCACTGCCAATACCCAACATCCAAGTCAAATGTGATGCAGTTCTCCTCATGCAGTCCTCGCAAAAACTGAGTCGAAAAAAAGGGATTGCCTCTGGTCTTCTGATAGACCAACTCTGATAGAAGTCGAGCCACTTCCAGTTCGCATAACAGCGTATCAGCAACTAGATGGTTAATATCTAAAGCAGTTAAAGGCTCTAAGGTTAGGGTCTTGAAATTCGCTCCTTGTTTTTGAATCTCATCAAGGGTGAGCATTAAAGGATGAGCAGGAAAGACTTCATTGTCCCGATAGGCTCCCAATACCAACAGATATCCTGCTTCTGTATCTCCTATCAACAACTGCAATAGATTCAAAGAAGCTGAGTCCGCCCATTGCAAGTCATCAAGAAAAATAACCAAAGGATGGTCTTGGGTGGTGAATACTCGTACAAACTTGCCCATAAGTAAATTGAAACGATTCTGGGCTGCACTGCCAGATAGTTCAGGGACTGGGGGTTGAGAGCCAATAATACCTTCGAGTTCGGGAATGACGTCGATCATAACTTGTCCGTTACTACCAAAAGCTTCCAGGATTTTGGTTTTCCACTCTTGCAATTCGGCATCAGATTCGCTGATGATTTGCCCCATCAAGCTCCGGAAGGCTTGTACAAAGGCAGAGAAAGGAATATTGCGGTTGAATTGGTCGAATTTGCCTTTGATAAAGTAGCCCCTCTGACGCACTATCGGTTTGTGGACTTCATTAATCACAGCGGTTTTGCCGATACCGGAAAATCCGGCAACGAGCATCATTTCTATTTGTCCTTCTGCCACGCCCTCGAAAGCATCAAGCAGTGTTTGGACTTCTTTTTCCCGTCCATAGAGATTTTCTGGAATCATAAAGCGATCGCTACGATCTCGCTCTCCCAAGACAAAAGGTTCGATTTTTCCGGTTTCTGTATATTCAATCAGACATTTTTCCAGGTCATATTTTAGCCCTAATGCACTTTGATACCGCTGTTCCGCATTTTTCGCCATCAATTTCATAACAATATTGGCTAAGGGGGTCGGCACTTTGGCCTCAAGAATTGAAGGAGGCGTTTTGGCCATGTGTGCGTAGATCACTTCCAGGGGATCTTCACTTTCAAAGGGGAGTTTTTCTGTCAATAGTTCGTAAAATGTTACTCCCAGGGAATAAAAATCGCTGCGATAGTCTATCCCACGATTCATCCTTCCAGTTTGTTCTGGAGAAATATAAGCCAGTGTTCCTTCTAAAACATTGGGGGTTTGCAAACTTGTTCGTTCTTTTGGTAGTAACGATGAGATACTAAAATCTATTAACTTTACTTCTTTTGTTTCTGGATGTATTAATATATTTGCTGGTTTGATATCTTTATGAATAATTTGATTTTGATGCAGATGGTGTAGAATTTCTGTTATTCGTAGAGCAATTTCCCAAAATTGTGCAACGGATACAGACAATTGGCGCTGATATTCGGTGAGAGAAATGGCTCCTATATCTTCCATGATTAGAGCATAGCCATTTTTGTAACGCAAGAGGGAGTATAGTTTAACAATACCTGGAATGTCGAGATTTTTGGCAATGGCATATTGATTTCTAAACTGTACTAATTCGTTAAAGGATGGATATTCGTTACCCATCAATTTGACAATTACGGGTTGCTCAGTCTCAATATCTATTGCGCGATAGACTAGGGTACGATCGCTTTCGTGAATCAGTTCAATAGTTTGATAATTTCCTATTTTAATTGTTTTTGTCTCAGTCATTGGCTCGGTTTTTTCGTCCTTGAGTCTAATTTTTTTGCTCCTCACCCTAGTTTACTTCATTTTTGGCCGACAGTCCAACTATTGTAAATATTTACAGTTGTTTGTTTAAATCATTAATGCACCCAGAATGTTTGCTTGGTGAATCTGGCTACAGTTTCCAGGAAGGCTATAAATATTTTATCTAGGAATCATAATTGTAAAAGTTGTACCTTTCCCAACTGTTGAATTACAAGTAATCTTACCACCGTGTTTTTCTGTTACTATTTGATGGGCGATCGCCAACCCCAAACCTGTTCCTTTCCCTACTTCTTTTGTGGTAAAAAACGGATCGAAAAGTCGCTTTTTTGTTTCTTCGTTCATCCCCTCTCCATTGTCAGCTATCGCAATTGTCACTTGTTTTCCATCCGTTTCTGTGCTAATGCGAATAGCTAAAGAATTTTGAGCTTTACATTCTTCCAAAGCATCAATAGCATTATTAAGTATATTCAGAAACACTTGGTTTAATTGTCCGGCATAACATTCTACTAAAGGTAATTTTCCATAGTCTTTCACTACTTGAATTTCTACTCGTTTTTCCTTTTTTCGCAAGCGGTTTTGTAAAATAGTTAAGGTACTTTCAATCCCTTCATGTAAATCAACACGTTTGAATTCTGACTCATCCAGACGTGCAAACGTTCGTAGAGATGTCACGATATTTTTGATGCGCTCGCTTCCAGCTTCCATAGATTTTAACACTTTTTCAAAGTCAGAACGTAGGAACTCTAAATCCATCTCCTCCATTGCGATTTGAATGTCATGGTGTAGCTGAGGACAGTGGTTTTGACAAAGGGCGAGTAATTCCAGCACTTCTTGCATATATTGGTTAGCGTGGGTAATATTGCCATGAATAAAACTAACAGGATTGTTGATTTCGTGGGCAATTCCTGCTACCATTTGACCCAAACTAAACATTTTTTCGCTTTGAATCAATTGAATTTGTGTTTGTTGCAAGTCGTGTAGTTCTCGTTCCAGTTCCAGAGCTTTACGGGATTCTTGATAAAGGCGAGCATTTTCTAGGGTAATTGCTGCTTGGGCACACAGTAACGAGAGAACTTCCACCCGCTCTTCGGCAAAAGCACCCGTGGATTGATTGTTTTCTAGGTAGAGAATGCCTCGTAGCTTGCCTCGGTCTTGCAAAGGCAAACACAGTAGAGAACAGGGTTGATGGTTTTGAATATAAGGATCTCCTTGATATCGTGTTTCTTGGCGAGCATCGTCTAAAATCAGCAGTGTTTGGGTGTTTTTGACTGTATTGACTATTTCTAAAGGAACTTGGTTGGTTTCCTCTACTGGCATGGGGTCTTTTTGGGCGATTTCTCCGTTGATACTTTGTGCTTCTAACATTAATGTGCCATCCTTAAACAGAATTAAAGCCGCATTTTCGGCTCCCGCATTTTCTGAAATAATTTGCATTAAATTAACGATGATGCTATCGCTTTCAATTTTTCGCGATAAAGTGCGAGTTGCTTTCATTAAAGCTGCTAAATCTAATTTTCCGACTCCATCAGTAATTTTGGTGGTCTTCGTGTTAAAATTGGTATAGGTACTCTTGGCGCTCAATTTGATTGTAGGTTGCTGGAGAATGGGGGTTAGCAGTTGCCGATAGCGTTTTTCTAAGTCCTGGATTTTGGCTTTAGCTCCCCAACGAGCATAGCAGTAATAGGCTTCTTGTATATGCAGGGCAGCATATTTTTCTTTGCCCCAGTCCAGGTAAAATTTAGCTGCAAGTTCGTTAGCTAGGGCTTCTTCTTGAATGTATTGGTTTTCTTTGGCGCCTGAAATGGCTTTGTCGTATAGTTCGATTGCTTCTAGTTTCTGTTCTAATACTCGGCATTTTTCTGCTGCGACTAAATCTACCTTATGTTGGTGATTCATCGGGGCATAATCAGCCCACTGTTGTAGGGAAGCAAGGTCAGTTTCCACCGCCTGAAAAACCTCTGCTGTATCCCCCGAGGCAAGCTGCAAACTACCCAAGGCATCTAGGGCTGTGTAGAAATGGAAAGCAGGAACGTTAACCGTTCCCAGGCCGCCGGAAAGATATTGGCGACTGGCATAAATGTGGGTGCGCGCCACTTCAAGCTCCCTAAATAGGTAGCAGAGCATGAGTTTATACGTGTGAAAAACAAATAATGCGTGAACATCATTAGCTGCTTGCCATTGGCTGAGTGCTTCCTTTTCCTGCAAGGCTTCGCCAGACAAACACGTCGGGTTGTTTACCCGTCCGAGCAAATTTAACGTCGTTTGCCAATATATTCGGAGGTAATTGGCTGTCGTGAGTTGATTCATTTGTTGCAAACCACGACAGTAAGTACCGACTTCCTCGGCTAAAGCCTCGAGAACACGACCACACCAGAAGGAATTGGAGCTTAAATGGTGGGCATTGTAGCCGGCAAATTCGGGATTACCCACTTCTAAAGCACTGGTATAGCCAGCTTGCAAAAGCGGTAACGTTTCTCTCATGGGAGAGGTGCGGTGGAGGAGAAAAGCACCTGCCATCACCAAGACTTCTGGTTTAGCAGTTTTAGCTGCGAGCTTGTCAGCCAATTGCAACGCCAAATATCCAAATTGGACCCCAGTAATGACATCCGTGGCCGAAAGCATCAGACCATAGCAAGCATAAGCCTGACCAGAAGGAGGAATATTGCCGTATTGGATTGAAAACGATACCGCTAAACTAACAACGAGGGGGAATAGCAACTGAGGGCTACTAATATAAGTAGTGGCAAAAATGCTCTGGGCAATTTGCACGATCGCGATTTTTTCGGCATCCTGAATTTGGTGGAGATAGAGCAAGTCTTCAACTTGGCGATCGCCTATCAGTTTTGGGATGGTGGCAATCTCTCTGGCAATATCAGCTTCTGTTGGGGTCTCCGGAAAAGTCACCCCCAACTGCTTCAAGAATTCTAAGCCAACAGCGATGGCTTGAGCCATTTGATTGCGTGAGGTATGGGTCTGAATTTGCAGGCGATAAACATTCGCCTGTTCCACTAGAGAATGACTATTGGCAACCACCTCGGCCACCAGACTTTCCATCGCTTCCCAGTCCCCACATAATGCTGCAAATTCGGCCGCCAGTTCGGTGAGGGCAAGGACGGTTTCATATTGTTTCTGCCAAGGATTTGCACCCAATAAAGATAAACCTTTCCGGGCGTATTCACGTCCGGCTCCATAGGCAGTAGCATTTTTAGCCCTGCAACAGGCAATTAAATTCAGTTTTGCCAGTTCATCTCGTTCGGTTTGCTCGCAAATTAAAGCCGTTCCATAGTTTAATTGGCCTACCAATTCAAAAATTCGTTCTTCTCGCATTTCAGGGGAAGTATTTTGCAACAGCCGTTGTCCAATGCGGTAGTGAGTGGTCTGTTTTTCCTGATCGGGAATCAAAGAATACGCTGCTTGTTGAACGCGATCGTGGAGGAAGCGATACCTCACAGCAATGCTATCCGCTTTATCTTCATTTTTTTCCCTTCCTTGAAAAAACTTGTAAGTTTGGCTCTGGGGTAAAACCAATCCTTCTCGCAAAGAACTCCACAAATCTGCAGCTACTTCTGCTGAATGGATTTCGCAGATAATGGCTAAGGTCTCTAAGTCAAATTGATTGCCAATACAAGCTGCGAGTTTCAGAACTTTTTGAGTTTCTTCCGGTAACTTGTGCAACCTGCCCGCCATAAATTCCACTACATTATCGGTGAGAGCAGTATCTTGCACTTTCACTAAATCGCATTCCCAATATCCTAGACTTTGATTAAATGCAATTAATCCATCCTCATTTTATTTATCTGGGAATCACGACCGTAAAAATTGTACCTTGTCCAACTGTGGAATCACAACTAATCTTACCACCGTGTTTTTCTGTGACTATTTGATGGGCGATCGCCATACCTAAACCTGTTCCTTTACCTACTCCTTTTGTGGTATATCCTTGCTGGAAAATGTGTGCTTTGACTTCTTCTGGCATTCCCGTTCCATTGTCAGCAATTTGCACGATAACCCTCTTTTTGTCTTCGCTTAATTCTGTGACAATGGTAATCTGATTTGGTTCTTTTTCGATCTCGGCAAATGTTTTTCCTTCATTGCTTTCATCTATTGCATCAATTCCATTTGCTAATAAATTCATAAATACTTGATTTAGTTGCCCCGGATAGCATTTGACTAAGGGAATATCCCCATAGTTTTTGACAATTTCAATGGTAGGTCTTTGCTCGTTTGCTTTCAAGCGGTATTTCAAGATTAATAAGGTGCTCTCTATCCCGTCGTGCAGATTGAACTCGGTTTTGCTGACAGTATCTGTACGGGAAAATGTTCGTAGAGATTTGCTGATATTGCGAATGATATTACATCCCTCTTCCATTGAGGCAATCAGTTTGGGGAAATCTTCGGCAATAAAATCTGGTTCTAGCTCTTCAATCTCTTGAGCAATTTCTTGAGGAGGAGAAGTGTTTTCTTGATACAGAGAAAGGATTGATAGCAAATCTTGCAAATGTTCTTGGGCTGCATCCACATTGCCACCAATAAAGCCTACAGGATTATTAATTTCGTGGGCAACTCCTGCTACCAGGTTTCCCAAAGTTGCCATTTTTTCACTTTGAACTAATTGTAACTGTGCCTGTTGTAAATCTGTTAAGGCTTGTTGTAACTCATGCCGCGCCAGTTGCTCTTTGTCGTATAATTGGGCATTTTGCAGCGCTATGGCTGCTTGGGAACAGAGCAAATTCAATATTTCTATACGGTCCCTGGTAAATGCTCCCCTCACTTGATTATTTTCCAAGTAGAGAATGCCGATAAGTTCGCCTCTGTCAATTAAAGGTATACATAATACTGAGTGTGGTTGATGCTTTTGAATGTAGTCATCTCGGTTATAGTCGTTGTCTTCTTTGGCATTATCTAGGACAAGGTGCGCTCGCGTGTTTTTGACTTTATTAACAAGGGTTAGGGGAACATTGTTACTTGTATCAACTGCAATCCTAATTACAGACATTTCCTCTTTTGTCGCGTGGGCTCTCAGCATGAGAGTATTTTCTTGAAAGAGCATGAGGGCAACAGTTTCGGCTCCAGCGTTTTCTTGAATAACTTCCATAAAGTTGGCAATGGCGTCCTTGAAGTATATTTCTTGGGAAAGGGTGCGAGATGCTTTCATAAGCGTGGCTAAATCTAATAATTCTCCGGTAGGAGTATTCGTTTGGGAAACCGTTCCTTTGGTGATAGTGGTTATCTTACTGTTAGCAGTTCCACCCAATTGTTGCCGTTGGAGAATAGGACATAGGAGTTGAGGATAGCGTTTTTCCAGATCGTCGGTTTTGGCTTTGGCTCCCCATTGAGCATAGCAGTAGTAAGCTTTTTGCAGATAAGCCTCGGCAATAGTTTCTTTGCCCCAGTTGAGATAAAATTTAGCAGCCAGTTCGTTGGCGAGGGCTTCTTCTTGGATAAATCCATTTTCTTTGGCTTCAGAGATAGCAAGGTCATAGGTTTCAATCGCCTCTACCTTTTGCCCCAAACACCGATACTGTTCTGCCTCAACTAGCAGATATTTATGGAGAAAATTCTCTGGACAGCTTTCGATCCAGACTTTCAACTGTTCTTGGTTAGAATTAATTTGCTCCCAAGCCTCGCTTTGCTCTTCCGAAGATCGATCTGAGTGAATATTGAGCAAAATCAGAGACATATAGTAGAAGTAACAACTATAAGTTGTAGAGCCGATGGTTCCATTCAAAACAGCTTTGGCTTTTTGTGTGTAATCAAGACCTTCATTAAACCGCTCCATCAAACAAGCTAAATGCATTCGCAAAATATAGTATGCACTTACTGTCATCCATGAGTTTGCAACTTCTCCATCATGAATGATTTTTTCAGGATTTGAGATTAACGTGTTTTGCTTTTCCGCTTTCTGAGTGAGTGATAAGTGACTAATAAAAATATGTGAGCCAGCCAGAGAAATTCGGAGCGAGTCATCTTTGAGTTTGTCCGAAACGAGCCAATACTTGCTGATATCCTCGCCAATATCGAGCAAGTTTTCCCCTTGAAACAATCGATTGAGGACACTAGCGAAAAGGTTATACGCTGCAAATTGAATCTCCCCAGAATCCATTCCTGCGATAAAGCTACGGTAATTTACATTTGCTGCGTCATTGATATGTCTTGTCCAGATGTGAATCCAATAACCCAGTAATAAACCAGCTTGACATTCTTGGGATTTGCTATTGAGTTTTTGAGCTAGCTGAACAGCCATGTCTGCAAACTCATAGCCTCGTCTATATTTTTGCTCCATGAGTCCTAAAAGGACACCATAATTGGTATAAGCCTTAACTGATTCTGGAATATTACCATGCTTGATGGAAAGGTACACTGCCCTGAGTGAAACAACGCTATAAAGATTGATATCTCCAATAATGTAAGTTGGTGGATCTAATGAAATTGCTAGCTTTATCTCTGCCTTTACTTCTCGAGTAACTGTAGTGTCTATATCCAATAATTCATAGATATTGCCATCTCCTAATATGGTGTTGATCGCCACTTTTTCTGATTGGATTAATTCATCTAATTTGTCTCGATCAATTTCAGTTCCTAGTTCTTTTAGACCGAATAGTCCAATTTGAATAGCCTCGGTATACAGTCCCTGAATGCTATATGAGCAGATTTGTAGAACATAAAAGTCAGCCTTATCCACTGGTGATGTAATGTGAGGCAAAATTTCTGTAATGGTGGACTCTAAGCGATCGTGCTGGACACTACTCAACTGTGCCGAACCTAGCGCCTTATGCAATTCCAGCATTAAGTCGTAGCATTCGCGCCATGCCTGACTACCTAACAGCTCAATGCCAATCTCTAAATACTCAATTGCAGCATCATAAGCAGTGGAAGACAGAGCCTTTTCTCCTGCCACTAAATTCAGGCGTGCCAGTTCTTCCAGTTCTACTTTCTCGATAATGAGCTGGTGTCCCATATTCAAATGACTGACAATATCGAAAATATATTGTTCTTGTTCGTCCTCAGAAATATGTTCTAGCAATAGTCGTCCCATTCGATAGTGAGTATGAGGCTTTTGCTCATCGGGAATCAAAGAATAGGCGGCTTGTTGAACACGATCGTGCAGGAAGCGATAACCCACTCCGATCCCTTCTGCTTTCTCTTCGCCTTTTTCCCATCCTTGGAAAAACTTATAGGCTTCGCTCTGAGGTAAAATCAGCCGTTCTCGCAGAGCGCTCCACAGAGTGGCGGCGACTTCCTCCGATGGGGTTTCGCAGATAATGGCTAAAGTCTCTAAATCAAATTGATTCCCAATACAGGCGGCTAATTTCATCACTTTTTGAGTTTCTTCCGGCAACTTATCTAACCGTCCGGCCATAAATTTCACCACATCATCCGTGAGGGCTGCATTTCGCACCTTCACCAAATCGCATTCCCAATATCCCAAATTTTGATTAAATGCAATCAACCCATCTTGATGCAATCCTTTTAAAAATTGAGTGGTAAAGAAGGGATTGCCTTTCGTCTTTTGATAGACTAAATCAGTTAAGGGAGTGGCTAATTCGAGCGAACAACTCAGGGTTTCGGCTACCAATTGATTGATATGAGCCATAGACAAGGGGGCTAAAGTAATCGTGGAAATGGTCGCGTTTTGTTTCTCTAATTCTCCTAAAGTTAACATCAACGGATGAGCTGGGAAAACTTCGTTATCTCTATATGCCCCTAACAGCAGCAAATATCCAGTCCGACTGTCTCCCCTCAGCACTTTCAATAAGCTTAACGATGCTGAGTCTGCCCATTGCAAGTCATCTAGAAATAGGGTTAAGGGATGCTCAATTGTTGTGAAGACGGCGATAAATTTCTCAAATAGAAGGTTAAAGCGGTTTTGGGCTGCACTGCCTGAGAGTTGTGGGATAGGGGGCTGTTCTCCAATAATGCTTTGGAGTTCGGGAATGACATCGATCATAACTTGTCCGTTAGTACCAACAGCTTCCAGGATTTTGCTTTTCCACTGTTGCAATTCGGCATCAGATTCTCCCAGTAATTGCTCCATCAAGTCTCGGAAAGCTATGACAAAGGCAGAGAAGGGAATATTGCGATTAAATTGATCGAATTTGCCTTTGACAAAGTACCCTTTTTGTCTGGTGATGGGTTTGTGTACTTCGTTAACTACGGCAGTTTTACCTATGCCAGAAAATCCAGCTACTAGCATCATTTCTGTTTGTCCTGCTGCTACTCTTTCAAAGGCATTCAGGAGGGTTTGTACTTCTATTTCGCGTCCATAGAGTTTCTCTGGGAGCAGGAAGCGATCGCACAGGTCCCGTTCTCCTAAACCAAAAGGTTCAATTTTTCCAGTTTCAAGATATTCAACCCTACATTTTTCCAGGTCATATTTTAGCCCTAAAGTACTTTGATATCTTTCCTCGGCATTCTTCGCCATCAATTTCACAACGATATTTGCTAAGGGAGTTGGAACTAGGGCTTCAGGAATTGTCCGAGGTATTTTTGCCATGTGTGCATGGACCAGTTCTAGGGGATCTTCACTTTCAAAGGGGAGTTTTCCTGTCAATAGTTCGTAAAAGGTTACCCCCAAGGAATAAAAATCGCTGCGATAGTCTATGCCTCGATTCATCCTTCCAGTTTGTTCGGGAGAAAGATAAGCTAGAGTTCCTTCTAAGACATTGGGGGTTTGCAAACTTGTTCGTTCTTTCGGCAGTAACGATGAGATACTAAAATCTATTAATTTTACTTCTTTTGTTTCTGGATTTATTAATATATTTGCTGGTTTGATATCTTTATGAATTATTTGATTTTGATGCAGATGGTGCAGAATTTCTGTTATTTGCAGAGAAATTTCCCAAAACTGTTCAAAGGATACAGACAATTGCTGCTGATATTCTGCGAGGGAAATGGCTCCTATATCTTCCATGATTAGAGCATAGCCGTTCTTATAACGTAAGAGCGAGTATGGTTTAACAATACCGGGAATGTCTAGATTTTTGGCAATGGCGTATTGATTTCTAAACTGCACTAATTCGTTAAAGGACGGATATTCGTGACCCATCAATTTGACAATGATGGGTTCCCCACTTTCGATATTTCTACCGCGATAGACTAGGGTACGTTCGCTTTCGTGGATGAGTTCATGGGTTTGATAATTAGCGATTTTAATTGTTTTTGTCTTAATCATTAGCTCGATTTGTTCGTCGTTGAGTCTAATTTTTTTGCTCTTCACCCTAGTTTACTTCATTTTTTTCTGAAAGTCCAAGTATTAGGCATCTCCGCAAAATCAATAAATTGTAATAATAATGATAAAAAAATTAATTTTTGCTAGTGCGTCAAGCAAGCTTAGGAATGGTAGAATAAAAAAGTTTGTCCTAAATAGTTTCTATACTTATGAAATGTCTTCTTTGTAGCTTTGTTCATTAATTGATAATTGATAATGGATAATTGATAATTACCTCTGGTTAAAA